>CAZNTZ010000014.1:7398-22517 GCA_964576135.1 uncultured Muribaculaceae bacterium
CGAAGAATTGATTTCAGAATTGGATGAAACCAGCCCAGATTTTGAATCAAAGAAAAATGAAATTTACAATCGTATCGAAGAAAATAAAAAGAAAGTTCTGGACGCGGGTGGATTATACGTTATCGGAACGGAAAGACATGAATCACGCCGTATTGATAATCAATTACGTGGGCGCAGCGGACGCCAAGGTGACCCAGGGGATTCTAAGTTCTTTTTAGCACTTGATGACGATTTAATGCGTATATTTGGTGCTGCAAGACTTGATGGAATGTTGACATCACTTGGTTTGCAATCAGGTGAAGCAATAACACATCCATGGATAACAAAAGCATTAGAGAAAGCACAAAAACGTGTCGAAGCGCGTTATTTCGAGTCACGTAAAGAATTATTGAAATATGACAACGTTATGAATGAACAACGCGGTGTTGTATATAAACAACGCGAAGAATTGATTAACGAAAAAAGTCTTGATCAATTTGTTCGTGAAATCATCGGGGATGTCGTCGAATTGATTTGTGAAAATCATATTCCAGAAAAAACAAGACCAGAAGATTGGAATACAAGTGGTATCCACGAAGCAATGGTTCGTATTTTCGGAATTGACATTACAGATATTGATAATTGGAAACACGATGAAACAATTACTGAAACCAAAGCTTTTGAACAATTGCTGAGAGTTGCAATTGAACGTTATGAATCCCAGCGTGCACGTTTCGGAGAAGAATTGATGAATAACGCAGAACGCCAAATGACTTTGTCTGCATTGGATTCTAATTGGAAAAAGCATTTACAAAATATGGATTACTTGCAAACTGGAATTGGTCTGCGCGGTTACGCTCAGAAAAATCCACTTTATGAATACAAAGCCGAAGCTTTTGAATTATTCAGAAATATGATGAATAATTTCAAAATTACTTCTGTAACTTATATTTCCAGAATGGAATTACAAAAACCAGGTAAATCTGATGAAGTAACAGAGACGGAATCAGTCGAAAAAAATGAAACACCTCGAAGAAATGATCCATGCCCTTGCGGTTCTGGTTTGAAATATAAAGAATGCCACGGAAAATTAAATTAAATTAATTTTCCAAATTTAAGTTTTAGTAATCCTTAAAGGAGAATCATGAGCCAATTTGTGCATCTTCGCGTGCATTCCCAGTATTCAATCGGCGAAGGTACTTTGTTCGTCAAAAATATTCCGGGATTATGTAAAAAATACAGTATGCCAGCTGTTGCGTTGACTGATACAAATTTAATGTCTGGAACTGCTGAATTTTCAGATGTATGCCCTTTGGAAGGAATCCAACCAATTATTGGAACTATACTTTCGTTAAATCATCATTCATCTGCGGACCCAAAAATATTGCGTGAAAACCAATTGTCGAAAATAGTATTACTTGCACAAGATCATGATGGATATTTGAATTTATGTAATCTGACAAAAATCATGTACATGCGTGAAAACAATTGGCATTTGGGTCCACACATAACAATTGAAGAGTTATCTGCAAATTCTGGTGGAATAATTTGTCTTTCTGGCGGACACTCTGGGCCAATTGGTATGACAATTCTAAATAATCAATCACCCGACCTTATTACACAAAAGTTTTTTGAAATTTTTAATGATAAATTTTACATCGAAATTCAAAGACATGGACTTGATGAAGAAATTAAAACCGAACCAGAATTCCTGCGTCTTGCTGAACAAATGAATATTCCAATTGTCGCAACGAACGATGTATGTTTTTCTGGGCCGGAAAATTATGAATCCGAAGATGCTTTGTGTTGTGTTTTACAACAAACAAAAATAATTGATCCAGAACGCACACGCAAAAGTTCAGAACAATATTTTAAAACTCCGGATGAAATGATTGAAACATTCAGCGATTTACCCGAAGCAATTCAAAACACAATTGTAATTGCACATCGTTGCGCTTTTTCTGTGAATGTTCATGAAAATCCATTGTTACCAAAATTTGGTACAGATTTTGAATCCGAATGTATTATGTTACGCGAACAAACTCTTGATGGTTTGAAAGTCGTCCTTGACCAAGAAAAAATTCCAGAAAATGAACGTGCACCATATTTTGAGCAAGCAGAATTTGAATTAAAAACTATTATTGGTATGGGATTCCCCGGATATTTTCTTATCGTTGCCGATTATATTAAATGGTGCAACAATAATGATATTATGACCGGCCCTGGACGCGGCTCTGGCGCAGGTTCTGTTGTTGCGTGGGCATTGGGTATTACAAAGGTTAATCCACTTAAATATGGTTTGCTGTTTGAAAGATTTTTGAATCCTGACCGTATTTCCATGCCAGACTTTGATATAGACTTTGAACCAGCGGGACTTGAACCTGTTTGGGATTACATTCAAAACAGATATGGCAAAGATACAATTTGCAGAATTATAACTTTTGGCTCGCTCCAGGCACGTGGCGCAATACGTGATATTGGACGTGTTTATGGTATACCATATTCTAAATCTGACAGACTTTCAAAATTAATCCCAATGGATGCAAAAAACTTAAAGTCCGCAGTTGATAGTTCTTATGAAATTCAATCTATTCTTGACGCAGATTCTGACCTTAGAAAATCAGTTTCAATAGCAACTGAAATCGAAGGAGCATATCGCAACCTGGGTCAACATGCGTGCGGCGTAGTTATCGGCGATCGTGCAACAACAATGGTTGCACCGGTTTATCGCGACCCGAATAATGCGATGCCTTCGTGTCAATTTGATGGACATTATTTGGAAAAAGTTGGTTTAATTAAATTTGACTTTTTGGGTCTTGAAACTTTGGCCGTTTTGAAAAAAACTTTGCATTTGATAAAACAAACTCATGGTGTGAATATAAATCTTGATCAAATTCCACTCGAAGACGATAAAACTTTGCGAACAATTTGGCAATCTGGCAAAACAGACGGTGTATTCCAATTTGATGCACCATTTGTAAAACAGACTTTGAAAAAAATGCGTCCATCCGAATTTGCAAACATGGTTGCATTAAATGCATTAAATCGCCCTGGCCCTATCGGATTTATTCCATCGTATATTGCACGTATGCATGGTGAAGAACCTGTATCATACCCACATGCCCGCGCCGAAGAAGTTTTAAAAGAAACTTATGGAATTTTTGTGTATCAGGAACAAATTATGTTACTAACACGCGTTCTTGCGGGATTTACACGTGGCGAATCTGACAGTGTTCGCAAAGCTATGGGTAAAAAAATCGTTAAAATGATGGACGAATTAGAAGTAAAATTTGTCGAAGGTTGTGCACGCGAAAAAACATTGAACGAAGACCAGGCACGTAAAATATGGGGCGAATTCAAAGAATTTGCAAAGTACGCTTTTAATAAATCACACGCACTTTGTTACACTGTTGTGGCCCAACAATGCGCATATTTAAAAGCACACTATCCCGCGGAATTTTTGGCTGCATCAATGTCCAGTAATATGAATGATTCAGACCAAATGGCATTATTTATGGATGATGCTAAAAATAATTTTGGAATCGAAGTCGTCGCCCCAGATATCAATAATTCCGAAAGCCTGTTTATAGTGCGTGATGGAAAAATTATTTTCGGACTTGCTGCTATCAAAGGTGTTGGACAATCTGCAACTGATCAAATTATATCCGAAAGAAATGCACACGGAAAATTCAAAAATTTAACCGACTTTGCAAAACGCACAGCGGCATTTATGAACAAACGAGTCTTAGAAGCATTCATCAAAGTTGGCGTTTTGGATAGTTTTTGTAAAGATCGTGCACGACTTTATTTGAATGCAGATTCGATTTTAAATTATGCCTCAAAACAAAAATCTGATGCCGGATTACTTTCTTTGTTTGCAAATACTGTCGAAGATGATTCCACAGATGATCGTTTGTTAACAAATTTGGCAAAAGTTGCCCCTTGGACTTTCGGTGAAAAATTAGAAAATGAATTATCTGCACTTGGATTTTATATTTCTGCACATCCGCTTGATCAATATAAACATTTAATTACCAGGACAGGTCTTACAACAAGTATAACTCTGTCAAAGAAAGCTGACCGTATGCCAGTACAAATCGCGGTAAACGTGAATTCATTTGTGCGCCGCCGTACTAAAACTGGTAAAGATATGATAACTATTAATGCTTCTGATAGTTTTGGTAATATTGATGCTGTTGCGTTTGGTGATTCAGCCGCCGATTTCGCACAAATACTTTCGAAAGATAGTGTTGTTTTAATATCTGGCAAAACCAGTAATCGTGATGACCGTGTTTCAATATTTGTAGATTCTATAATTCCATTAGCACAATGGGTTGCTGGAATTGCAAAAAAATTGACACTTGAAATTCATAACCAGTCTGTTTTACCAGATATAAAAAAATCTTTAGATACATTGGCCAAAGGAAATACAAAAGTGGTTTTGAATATTCATGGAACTGGAAAATCTGCAACAATAGCTTTGCCACGAAGCATTCAAATGACGCCGAGCATTGCCAACGATTTGAATGCACTGGGCGTAAAATCGGAAATTGAATAAAAATGTCAGAACATATATCTGTTCTTATTGATCGTGTCTTGGAAACTCTTGGTGATATTCAAGACAAAGTTGTTGTCGATGCAACGTTTGGTGCCGGTGGATATTCATATGAATTTCTAAAACGCGGCGCCAATGTTATTGCGTTTGACCGTGACCCATATGTAAAAAAATTTGCAGATAAATTACAACAAGAATTTGGTGAAAAATTCAAATTTATCAATGACGTTTTTTCTAATATCACAAAATATTTATCCCCCGCAACATGCGACGCTATTGTTTTTGATTTGGGAATTTCAAGTATGCAAATTGATAATGCAGAACGGGGATTTTCATTTAGATTTGATGCACCACTTGATATGCGAATGAATAATGAATCTAAAACAAATGCAACAGACTTAATTAAAAATTCATCATCTGTTGAAATTGCAAATATTTTAAAATATTATGGTGATGTAAAAAAAGCAGTTGTAATCGCAAATGCAATAAAACAAAAACTTCCGAAAACAACTTTTGAATTACGCGATTTAATCTATAATCCAAATGATGTTGCCCCTGTGTTTCAGGCTTTGCGTATCGCAGTAAACGATGAAATTGGTGAAATTACACGTGCATTAAATTTAGTTCCTGAATTACTTGCCAAAAACGGAATTTGCGCCATTGTTACATTTCATTCCCAAGAAGACAGATTAGTAAAAGAGTTTTTTCGTAATTTAACAACTGCCCCTGGTGACCCAAGAATTCCTGTGACACAGACTCTGCAATTCAAATTATTAAAAACTTTTCGACCATCAGAACAAGAATTAAAAAACAATCCGCGGTCTCGGTCGGCTCATCTTCGGGGCATAATTAAAACATATTGACGCGAAGCTTAAAAATTCGCTAACATATCGCAAAAGGAAAAAAGAATGAAGAAATTAACTCAAATTGGCTTATGGTCTTTGTTGTTTGGCGTCGTCACATTGAACGCAAACGCTATTTGCCCAATGTGTACTATTGCCGTTGGTGCTGGTCTTACATTTCTTGAAGTATGGGGTGTTGACTTATTACTCGCAGGAATTTGGGCTGGTGGTCTGACATTGTCATTGGTATTTTGGACCGCAAGTTATATGAACCGTCGGGGCATTAAATCTGGTTATTGGTACTTATTAGATTTTATACTTTATTACGCATTTCTAGGCGCTGTTTATCTGTTACCAGAATTCAAATTCGGTGCAAAAACGCTTTGGGGAATTGATAAACTTCTGTTGGGTATTATTGTTGGCACAGTTTTATTCTATATCGGGGCAAAACTGCATGCCAGAATCAAGGCAAAAAATGGCGGTAAATCAAAATTTCCATTTCAAAAAGTTATTATTCCAATTTCGTTTTTGGTAATTGCAACAATTGTATTTTCAGGCATTTTGTATTTGTAAAATTAAATAGTATTAATAAGGGAAATTTATATGAAAAAATTATCAATGGAAGAAATGATTGAAAAAGTTGATGCTTCGAAGAAAGCCAACCCGTTGGATTTATCCGCAGATCAAGATTTATCAATTGCCCTTATGAATTTAATTTCCCTCGAAGAGCATTTCTTTTTCAGTGGTGGCAAAACTGGAAAAAATCATTTTTACGATTTAATAAACCCTGTGCGTGAAATGCGCAAAGACTTGATGGAAAGAATTGTCAAAAAGTCCAGCGGTGAAAATGGTGAAGTTTGGTGCATTTCAAAACATCTTCTTGCTGCATCAATGCGATTGATGGAAGTTGGCACAAAACAACTTGGCCGTGGCAATTCCGAAGACGCTTATCATTTATTTGGCAAAGCTTATGATTTATATTCGTTATTCTGGGGATTGAATATGGATTTAATAGATGTTTCAGGGGTAAAAAAAATCGAAAATGAAATGGGTATCAAAATACAAGCCAAAAATACTGATAAAACCAAAGACACATTGAAACCCGGTGAAACCCAAGAAGAACACCAAACCGCTCTTAAACGGCTTGGAACGTGGGTAAAAAATACTGTAAATTGTTGTATAGAATAATTGTTGAAGCATTTCGTTAAAAATGATAAAATGAGTTAAATAGCAGAGAGAAGTTGAAAAAGAATTTAGTAATTATTCAATGCTCATTATTTATTGCGCTTATGACGCAGGCTTTTGCTGCGACCGCACCAAACCCACGCGGAAGCACTGATATAACTGTTGATCAATCTTTGATTTCAAGACGTGGAACAAATTCTGGTGTAAATCAATCAACTGGTTTTGAAAGAAGAAATTCTTCCCCACGTGTTGTTTCAAAAAGTGTTTCAGGAACAAGACCGGTTGGTGCAATAACTCAATCTTCGCGTGCCGCTGTTGCCCGGAAAAGCGCAATGACAATTTCAGCACGCAGTGCATCCCAACAACCACAAATCGCACGTGTTGCCACAAATGATTCACGTTTACCTGTAAATATTTCGCGCGCCGGCGTATCAAGAGCAACCGCTGTATTTTCAGACATCAGTAAACTTGGTGGCGGATATGCTACTTGTCGTGAAACATATAATACTTGTATGGATCAATTCTGTGCATCTGCTTCTGATACATATCGTCGTTGTATCTGTTCCGAAAGATTCCGTTCATTCAAAGACTCGATGGACGCGATTACCCAGGCCAAGGTATTGTTACAACAATTTTCTGATAATAATTTGAACGCAATAGATAAAACAGCGTCAGAAGTTGACGCTATGTATTCTGCATCAATTGGTGAAGCAGCTATTAAAAAAGATACATCTGCTTCTGCGGCAGTGCTTTCCGAAATCGCTGATTTGTTGTCCGGAAACAAAAAAGCAAGTAATACGACAACAAAACTTGATCTGAGCGCATCATTAGATTTTTCCACAAATTTCGACGATATTTGGGGCAATAATGGATCATCATCTTTCGGCAGTGGCGGTAAAGATTTATCCACAATGGATGGCATCGCACTTTATAACGAAGTAAATAAACAATGTACTGATCTTTCAAGATCTTCATGTGAAGCTGATACAACTATGTCAATGGTACGCAGCGCCTATTCAATTTTAATCGGTCAAGATTGTAATCTTTATGAAAAAAATATTGATGCACAAAAAGAAGCGGTTGCGAACACAGTTCGTGAAGCAAATAAAGTTTTACGTAATGCACGACTCGAAGAATATCGCTCCCATAATTCACAAGATGTAAATGATTGTATCGCCAAAGTTAAAACTGCGATATTGGGTGATAATGTTTGCGGTGCTAATTATAAAAGATGTATGGATACAAGTGGTTTATATATTGATGTAAACACTGGTGAACCAATATATTCACCACATTTGTTTAAATTAACAAGTGAAATTAAATTAGAAAGTGGTGGAGATATTTTAAGTCAAAACATGAATTTTAGTAAATTCTTGGACAGCAAAAAAATGTTTGCTTCTGGTGCCCTTGACAGTTGCCGCGATATATCTGACGCAGTATGGAGTGAATTTAAGCGCAGCGCAGTTATTGAAATTGCCCAAGCACAGGATGCAAAAATTGAAGAAGTTAAAATGTCTTGTGTATCAACAATGAAAGATTGCTATGATACCCAGGGTGCAGCATTAAAATCTTTTGATGATACAACTGCCCAAATCTCAGGCGCATTATCTGCACGTGCTTCCAAAGCAATGTGCCAAGAAAAAGTTGCAGCCTGTGCAGCATTATATACCCCAAGTGGCGGAGTACAATGCGCATTTGATAAAGATGGAAAGATTACCAATGGTGACAAGTGTGGTTTGGCAGCTTTGCGTGCATTTGTCGATACTGTTGATAATACACGTATTGCCGAAGGTTGCAAAATAGCTATTGATAGTTACGTCAAAGATTTATGTGCACCATTATCAAGTGATACAGAACATCAATATCCATATGGTTGCAGATTGATGGCTCCAGATGAATTACGTGCAAGTTTGGTTAAAAACGCTTGGACAAACTGTATGGGACAAGAAGGAACTACTGAAACTGGTCTTGACCAACCTACGGTTAAAACAATAAATGAAGTATTCGATAGTATAGCCGAAGAAATGGATTATCAATTGATGGATGCATGCCAAGCACTTGATGGTTACTGGCAAGATGCAAATCAAACAACTGGCACACTGCTCACTGCGTTCTATTCAAGTATTTATGCAGGAAAACAAAATGCTTCTTGGGGACGTTGTGTACAAAATGACACAATGGTCAGATGTTTGGCATATAATTCTGATTCGAAAAGTGTTGCTACTTATGATAAAACCAAAGATGAATGCACTTTCACAGAAGAATGGTTTACATCACAATGTGGAAAACTTGGTAACGGGTATTTTGAAAACAACATATGTTATGTAACGCCTAATTAAAGAAAAACGATGAAAAGAAATTTTATTGCAATCTTTACTATTTTTGTTTTGGCATTTGCTTCATCAGCGCAGGCTATAAGTGTTGTCGGTGGCGCGCGCAACTGGTGGAGTTATGACGGAAGCAAAAGTACTACTGGTCCAGCTGGGGACTTTATGATTTCTGGCTCTCTTGGTAAGGCTGGCATGCATGGTACATTTAATGACGAATGGGCAATTGTCGGTGTTATTGCAAAAACCATAGTTCAACATGGTGGATATTTTTGTCCATATCAAATTCAATGCGCAAATAAACGCAAAGAAAAGAAAACTTGGACAATGTATTACAGACCAAATGGATATAATGGTGTTGGTTGCACTTGGATCTGTGAACCTGGATACAGTGGGGAAAACTGCCTTTCGCAAAAAACACCAACAAGTTGTGATACAAAAAGTTATAAAACTGGCAGTGGCCAGAAATTTGGAGGACTCAGTCTGAAAACAAGTGGTGGTGACGCAGATCAAAAAGAAAACGAAGTCTCAGGATTTAATCAATGGGGTTCTGATCCAGAATCAGATGTTTTATTGGGTGTGGTTAAATTCCTCGAACATGGTGTAATCGCTGGTCCAGTACAAATCAGATGTGGTCGTAATAACTGGAAAGAAATCGATTCTTATGTAGAAGCAGTGAATGCATCGACTGGTAATCAAAAAATATTGTGTGCAAATGGATATAAGGCAAATGACAGTGGAACAGACTGCGAACCAGTAAGCGCCGATGTTTGTGCAACACAAAATATGACTTTCTGTGCTAATTTCCCACGTGAAAAATATAACAGTGCAATTCACACAATTCAATCTGCAGGAAGTTGTGCAAAATATTTCTGCACCGATACAAATATGGCTTTCCCTGCGGTCGGAGATACTTCTTGTGCAGAATGTTCCACAGGTGTCAAAGGTGGCCCAAGTAAAACAAACGGTGTTTGTATTAAATGTAAAACCGGTGAATATTTTAATGCAGCTGGGGATGTATGCGCGAGTGCTGCTGCATTTACAAAAACAGATTTGCAATACGGTAAAGACAAAACAAAAAACAATTCAACTGTTGCAAACCAATGCTGGACCAAGGCTACACCGGACGAATATTCAAACTGTATGCGCGGCAAACAATAATTATTATATCTGGATTTTTGTATAAATAATGAACAAAGGTTAATTTAACCTTTTAAAACTCTGGATTTAGTCTTTTCCCATTCACGGCGTTTTATAGTTTCACGTTTATCAGTCCGTGTTTTACCCATTCCTATACCCAAAAGAACCTTTAATTTTCCACGACTATTGAAATAAAGTTTCAGTGGGAATATTGTTACACCTTTTTCTGAATTCTTTCCAATAAGACGGTTTATTTGAGTCCTGTGTAATAATAATTGTCGCCCGCGACGTTCATCAAAATGCACAGCCTTGTTCGCTGTTGGTAATGGTTGAATAACAACCCCAGCCAATTGCAAATTTCGACCACGATTTTGTACAAAACCGTCACTGATATTCACCAGACCATAACGCACAGATTTTATTTCAGCACCAGATAATGAAACCCCAGCCTCTATTGTGTCTTCAATAGAGTAATTAAACCGAGCCTTGCGGTTTACTGAAACCTGTCCTGATTTAATAAGTTGGCGTGGCATCTTTTAACCGTTGATATAGTTCTGTTGTATTATTATATAAAATTTTCTCTATGTCTGAAATTGGAATTTTCTTAATCTCTGACAGTGCACGTGCAGTTTCAATAACCATAGACGGAGTGCAGGTTTTTCCACGATACGGCACAGGTGCACACCATGGGCTGTCTGTTTCAATAACAATTCGGTCTGTTGGAATTTTTTCAAATGTTTCCCGCAAATCCGCAGCATTTTTGAATGTTAAAATCCCACTTGCCGAAAAAAAGAAATCTTTGTCCAACATTTTTTTTGCAAAATCCCAAGTTCCTGTGAAACAATGCATTACACCGTACACACCAGAATTTTTCAAAACATCTGCAGTATCATCTTCTGCATCACGTGTGTGCACAGCAACAGGTAAATCAAAACGACGTGCAATTTCTAATTGTGTTTCAAATAATTCAATTTGTTTATTACAATTTTCTTTACCGTAATGGTAATCCAAACCAATTTCACCAATACCTATGACTTTTTTATTATTCAACAACTGTTCATAATCCGGCTTTGAATCTGGATATTCTGGGTGAATCCCAATTGTGCAAAATATGTTCTTATATTTTTCACAAACAGAAATTTGATGTGATACATCTTCGACTGCTGCGCCCGCATAAACCAGAATACCAACACCAGCGGCGGCGGCCTCTGCTATGGTCGCGTCCAAATTTTCATAATCACGAAGATGGCAATGCGTGTCTATAAACATTTTTTAATTTCATTTATTATTTTGAAAATTGCAATTTCTGGTTCAAGATAAACACGTTCAATAGCATTCAAACTTTGATTTACAATAGGATATAAATCTGCCAAGCCAAAATGTGCAACAGCATCGAGTAATATTCCAAAATTTGCATTATCTTTGGAAATCGCAATTGCCAAAGCCAATCCATCTGCAGAGTTTGCATTTGGGTTATTCAAATAATTCAACAAATCTTCATATAATTCTGAACCACCAGTGCGTTTCAAATCTGCAATTCGACCAAAACTCCCATTTGCAAGTTTTATTAAATCTTGGGATAAATCTTCACCTGGAATAAATTTATAAAACAATTCGCGCAGTTGCGAATCTTTTAATGGTCGCATTTTTTCAACCCTGGATCTTGAACGAATGGTTGGCAAAACCCGCGCAAGTTGATGCGTTATTAAAAGAAATATAGTATTTGCAGGTGGTTCTTCTAAAATTTTTAACATTGCATTACTGGCCGCAGTATTCAATTCATCCATAGAATCAACCAATACAACACGCCATCCACCAGACATAGATGATAATTGCAATTTTTCAATCATTGCACGAACTGTAAAAACACTTATTTGTTTACCGTCTGTTTTTAAACGTCCATCTTTATCAATATTTCGTTCCATATCTATAATAAAAAAATCACCGACATTACCATAAACACCACGTGCAATTTTATGAGCCAAAGTTGATTTACCAATTCCACGTGTACCACAAAACATCCAAACTGGATGGATTGGATATTCATTTCTTCGTGCCCAAGCATCATCAAAAGTGCGCAAAACATCTTCGTGACCAATTAAAATATCACTGTCAATTGGTGCAGGAAAATTATAAACATTCGCTTTCTTTGGTGCCATTATTTACCGCCAAACAATATTGATAAGTTCTTTGCAATTTTTCCAATAAACCAAACCCGACCGACTTTTTCTTTGGAAATAAGTGGTGCCCGAGCAACAATCTGTCCATTTATAGTTGCAATCATTTCTCCAATTTTTTGACCTTTATGTATTGGCGCTGGCACAGGTTCATTATATCTTGCAACAATTTCAAGACCTGATATGTTTTGATTTTTACGTAATGTGATTGCAAAATCTTTATCAATAGTGGCAATTGCAAATTTTTGACGACCGTACCAAACTGGGATTTTTGTAATATTATCACCTGATTTATAAAAAGTACGCGAAGTAGTATTTTGGTAACCATATTCCAAAAGTTTTTTCATCTCGATTGCAAGGGCATCATGATTTTTTGCACGAAAACCATTTATTACCCCAATTAAACGACGGCCACCACGAATACTGCTCGCAACCATTCCATATCCACCCTCGTCTGTGTGACCAGTTTTTAAACCATCAGAACCAGGCATAATAAATAACAATTTATTATAATTCAAAGTATGTGTACGACCCCAGTCACGACACCAATTTGATTTATAATCAGTAAACTCAAATCTGCGCTCGCTGAACATTGGATAAAATTTTTGATGATTTTCAATAAGATATTGCGCAAGCATAGCAAGCTCTCGGCTTGTCATTAAATTATCTGGTGTTGGTAACCCAGTTGCGTTCCCAAACGTTGATTTTTTCATTCCTATTGCACGTGCCTTTTTCAGCATTTGCGCGGTAAAAGCCGATTCAGAACCAGCCAATTTTTCAGCCAACACAACCCCAGCGTCACCGCCAGAAAGAACTATTAAACCTTGAATTGCATCAGAAACAGAAATTTTTTGCCCCTTTGAAAGGCATATTTTACTTGCCGTATTCCAAATTGGATTCTGATAATCAGCGTTTTCAGAAACTGGTAACATTTCTGTCATTTCAAGATTGCCGTCTTTGATTGCATCAAAAACAACCGCCAAGGTCATCAATTTCAACATCGATGAAGGCGGCATAAGTTCATCGGCATCTTTGTCATAAATAACAGCGCCAGAGTTATAATCCAACAAATACGCACTCCGAGCCTTGGTATCAAAAGCATAAGCATTTGATATCAAAACAACAGAACAAATTAAAGAAAGTAATATTTTTTTCATGAACTAAATATAACAAGTTTTTCTTGCTTTTTGCAAGATTTTATTTAATAATTCGGCCTGCGACACCCTTGGAGGTCGCGTGTCAACAATAAGGATATAAAAATGGCAATTGAAATCAAAGCGAATATTCGCAAAGTCGCTGGCAAGGGGGCCGCGCGTAGCGTTCGCAATAATAAAAAAGTTCCGGCTGTCGTATATGGCGACAACCAATCCCCAGTATCAATTGAACTGGATGCCAAAGAATGGGCAGAATTGATTAAAAAACCGGGTTTACGTACAAAACTCTTCAAAATATCAACAGACAACAAAGTTGAAAACGCAATGTTGGTTGATATTCAATATCACCCAGTAACTGATAATTCGATTCACGCAGACTTTAAACGTATTGATATTAAAAAACCAGTAAGCGTTTCTGTTCCAGTAGAAGTTATCAACGTTGAAACCAGCCGCGGAATTAAATTGGGCGGTATTATGAACTTTGCAGTTCGTAAATTAGATATCGTTGCAAAAATTGATGATGTTCCAGAATCTGTAGTTATCGATTTACAAGATTTAGAAATTGGTGGCGTTATTCATGGAGACGACATTGTTCTGCCAAAAGGTGTTGAATTAGGTCTGCACCAAGATACATTGGCATTTGTAACTATCACAGGTAAAATGGCCGAAGAAGCTGAAGCTCCGAAAGCTGCAGCGGCCCCAGCAGCAGGCGCAAAAGCAGCGGCCCCAGCGGCAGCAGCAAAAGCAGCAGCAGGCGCAAAACCAGCGGCAGCGGCAAAACCAGCAGCTAAGAAATAAAAAAATCCGCCAATTGGCGGATTTTTTATATTTGTTTAATTTTATTCAAAATAAAAACCGCGCCGATTGGCGCGATTTTTATTTGCTGTATTTATTATTTTTTAATATTCCATTCTTTCCATTCGTCTTTGGTTATGCAACCATCAGCGTTGGTATCAGCGGCCAAAACTGCCTGAGTTTTTTCTGGGGAACCCATTTTCATTGTATCAAGGCAACCTTCTACAAACATGTTATTACGATGATGTAAACGCATACCCATACCTTTTGGTCCAAAGCAGCAATAGCTGCATGCAAGCCATCCCAAAACGAATACGATAACTAATACAAAAAATCTTTTCATTTTGTGACCACAGCTTGCGTGGCAACCGCAGCAACAATTTGATTCCACAACTGGAGCTGGCTGAGATACAGCAGCAACAGGTGCTTTCGCTGCTGCTTTCACAGCTGCCTTTTTTACAACTGGTTTTTTCACAGCTGCTTTTTTATTTGTTTTCTTTGTTGGCATAATCCTTCCTTTTGGTTTCAACATGTTAATTATTAAGAAAATACTTTTTATTGTAAAGGGGAATTTTTTTCTATTTATTAAAAAATAATCTTGGATGTATTAGAAATACATCATTAACGTATATTTATTAATAAATAAAAAATAGTTTATACTAAAAAAAAGAAACCCGCACAAGTCTAGGCTTTGCGGGGTTCTTTTATGTCCTTTTTATTTTATATGGGCTCAATATGTCGCAGGGTCTGCGTTATTATATTTCCTCAAAACCGCCTATTTTCGTCTCTGTGTCCTTTTTACAATTTTTCCCTTTCATATTATTTTATATATCTTTTTATCGCACGATTCTCGTATTTCTTTGGCGTATTAGCCGTATAATTTCCCAATCTTTCGCCGTTTTTGTAATAGATTTAGAGCTGATTTTCCCTTTGTTTCGCTGTATATTTTTCCTATGTCTAACCCA
>CAZNTZ010000015.1:0-15057 GCA_964576135.1 uncultured Muribaculaceae bacterium
TTGTAAAAATCATATCTTTTATCAAAGATATTTATGCCAAATTCGGATTTGAAAAAATTACTATGAAATTGGCCACACGCAAAGAATCAGAATTCAGAATAGGGTCTGATGAAATTTGGGACAAAGCCGAAGGCGCATTAAAACATGCGCTGGAATCAAACGGAATAGATTATGAAATTGCGCCGGGTGATGCCGCTTTCTATGGACCAAAGATAGATAATTATCTGAAAGATTCCATGGGTCGCGTTTGGCAATGTGGAACAATTCAACTTGATATGAATTTACCAGAACGTTTCGATTTATCATACATTGGCGAAGATGGTGAAAAACATAGACCAATTATGCTCCATCGTGCAATGCTGGGGTCAATTGAACGGTTTATGGGAATATTACTTGAATCAACAGGTGGAAATTTACCAATTTGGTTATCTCCGGAACCAGTGGTTGTCGCACCGATTTCTGAAAAATATAACGATTATGCGAATCGGGTTGTATCTGAACTGCGCGCAGTTGGGGTTCATTCACGTGCAGATTTGCGCAGTGAAAAAGTGAATTATAAAATTCGTGAATTATCATTGTCTAAAACCCCTATAATCGCAGTTGTTGGCGAAAAAGAATCGGCGGATAGCACTGTTACTTTGCGTAACCTGGGTGTTGAGAAACAAGAAACTTTGTCACTTGATGAATTTATAAACCAAATGAAAAACGCTGTTAAATTGCCAGAATAACAAAAGGAAATAAAATGAAAAAAATAACCATTGTTTGTATGTTGTCATTGCTTGGCTTGGCTGCTTGCTGTCATTGTGAAAAAGAACCAATAGTGGAACAAAATCATAAATTGATTGTGCCGCCAGATTTTGGTTCAAAGCCAGCGAAATAGGAAAATAATATCCCTCACTTGATACTTGTAAGTGGGGGATTTTTTTGTTATAATAAGTCCAAACAAACGGAGTTTTAATATGAAAAAACTGATGAAAAATTTTGCATTGGCTGGACTGATTGTCCTTGGCACAGCGGCGGCGGCACATGCAGCCGGACAATATGGTGACCCATGTGTATTGGTAACACAATTACAGGGTGTGTTTAAGACATTGCGTACACTCGCATTCGTTGGTGCAGCGTTCTTTATCGCTGGCTGGGCATGGGGATATATTTCGAAACCAGAAGACGCCAAGATGGAAAATTTGAAAATCAAAGGCACCGGACTTATTGTTGGATTTGCTTTGCTGTTCGGAATTGGAATAGTATTGCAATTCTTGCCGGGTATTGCCGGATGCGCAGCGGTCGGTTGGTAACTTATAAGTTATAAAAATCGCGCGTGAGCGCGATTTTTAATTTGGGTTAAATTATATGTATTGGTTTATTTTATTTTATACGATTATTTCGTCTGTTTATATAATATTTTTGTTGTTTTTCTGTATAGACTTTTTTATTGCGGCAACTTTTAAATTACCGCCAGAAGTTCCAAGTGCAAGGTTATCAAGACAAGCGGTTATAAATGAAATAAAAAAATATTATTCGGATAAAAAATCATTGGTTGATATCGGCAGTGGGTGGGGTGGATTGGTATTCGGTTTAGCACGCGAATTTCCAAAAATGTTCATCACAGGCGTTGAAATGATGCCACAGCCATTTATAGTGTCTGTGATTTCAAAATTTTTCAAACGTATTCGTAATGCAAAAATTGTTTTTGGTGACGCGGTGAAATATGTCAGAAAAAACAAACATTTTGATATTTGCGTTGCGTATCAATTGACCAGTGTAATGGGCCGTATAGAAAAATTGAAAGACAAATTTGATGTGATGTTGGTTTTGGATTTTCCTTTGCCAAACACTGTTCCAACACGTTCAATCAAATTGCATAAAGATATGCTGGGTCAGCACTATTTATATATTTATGAAAATATTTAATTCTTGTTTTTAATTCCGTTATTTTTGTGATATAATGACGACAAGAATGCATATAAAGGGGGGTCATACATGGCCAATGAAAACGAAAATTTAGAATTTCTTGATTTAGAAGACGATACAGCAGATTTGGAAAGTTTGCCTGCTGGTGATCCGTTTCCTTCGTCGTCAAGACCAAAACGCCCTTGGTTATTGTTTGTTGCGGCGTTGATTGTTATTGCTTTATCAGTTTATATTATAATCAAAGTTGTCGGCACAGATAACGATGATTCCGTAGTTGTAAATCTGGACGAGCCTGCACAAGTTGTTGCACCAAATCCTGCTGATACAGCACCAATGATTGTTCCTCCACGTGAAGAACCAAAACCTGTTCCGGCGCCTCCAAAAATGGCAGAACCACAGGTTGCACCAACACGCGTTGTAGAAGATCGTAAAGAAGTAACATTTAAACCAACTGCTCCGGTTCGTGCCGAAGCGGCGCGTCCAGCACCAGTTGCAAAACCAGCTGCACCAAAGGCTGCGACGTCTGCATGGTATGTTCAATTCGGATCTTATGGGACACGTGCTGCGGCTGAAACTGCGCAAAAACGTATTCGCAAAGGACATGAAACTTTGTTTGAAGAAAAACAGTTTGTAATATTGGCTGCAGTTTTACCGAATGGTAAGACAACTTATAGATTGCGCATTGGTTTTGATACCAACGCAACTGCCAATGGATTTTGCCAAAATGCAAAATCTGATGGACTCGAATGTTATGTATCAAGATAAAGAAATAAAAGGATAAAAAATGAGAGCAGGTTTTTGGGAAATATTACTGATAGTTATATTGATTTTGGTTTTGTTCGGACATGCCAAGATTCCAGAAATGATGAAAAATTTTGCTGAAGGAATCAAAGTGTTCAAGAAAGAAATTAAATCAAATGATAATTCATCAGCTTCGGCTAAATCCCCTGCAGCAAAGACAGTTGCAGCTAAAAAGCCGGTAAAAAAATCGTCACCAGCTAAAAGTACGGCACAAAAAAAGAAATAAAAATTTTATGATTTATGGTTTGTGATTTGTGAACGATTTTTATGAATCATAAATCATAAATCATAAATCATTAATATGAAAACAAATACCCGTTTTATTCCAGAATCTTTGTCTGGTGCGCTAAAGAGCATACTTACACGCGCATTGGGTCTGGCTATACTGACATTCAGTTTTATGTTGGTTGCCGCCTTGGTTTTTCGTGATCCATATCTTGCTGGACCAAACGTTTCTTCAAGTTTTGGTGATGCTTCTATTATCGAGAAAATAGTTTCTGTTGTTTCATTTGGTATAGGTTGGATTCCAACATTATTTTTATTTTTATACATCGCGCGCCAGGGGACAATTTTGATTGGCAAATGGGAAAACCCCGCACCAGAATATGATGCTTTGCGAGCATTTGTTGCAATTGGTTTCGGTGCAATTGGTTACGGTTCTACTGCACCAAGTTTTTCTTTTGGTGGAATCGCCGGTTTTATTACAGCACATGATTTATCTGGTTTAATAGGCGTTGGTCCAACTATATTTATTGGTATTTTAAGTATTACTATATTTATGTTACTTGCGGGTTCTTTGTTGCATATTAAATGGGAAAATATTAAATCTTTAATTCGTGGATTATTTAAATTTTTACGTTGGATTGCTGGCGCATTACATTTAATTTCTGCGGTGTCTTCAAATGCAAAAAAATTAGAAAAATATGAAGAAGAACCCGATGAAGAACCAGATGAACCACAAGAAAAAACTGTAACCAAATTACGTTCAATAAAAAATAAAACTGTCAAAAAATCGACAGCGATTCAAAATTCATCAATTCATGATTATAAATTACCATCACCAGAATTTCTTGAAAAATCAATATTTACAAAAAATAAAATAACAGATGAATTACGTCGTAATGCGACCGCTATGGAGGCAAATTTTGCAAACTATGGCGTACTTGGTCATGTTGCAGGGATTAAACCTGGTCCAATTGTAACCCTTTACGAGTTTGAGCCAGATGATGGAATGAGAATTGCAAAAATTACAGATACAGTTGCCGATATGACACGTGCAATGGCTACTGAAAAAATTCGTATTGCGCCAATTCCACGTACAAAATATATCGGTGTTGAAATGGTGAATATTGATCGCCAAACTGTACGTTATCAATCAATGATGTCTAATCCAGATTTTATTGAATCACCGTTTAAATTACCGCTCGCACTGGGTGTGAATATTGGTGGTCTGCCAGTAATAGTAGATTTGGCAAAGATGCCTCATGCTTTGATTGCTGGGCGAACCGGTTCTGGAAAATCTGTATTTGTTCAATCAATTATTATGTCGATTGTATATCATTATACACCTGATGAATGTAAATTAGTGATTATTGATCCAAAGGGTGTGGATTTTACACTTTGGCGTGATATTCCGCATTTAATAACACCGGTTGTTACCGATGCGAACCAAGCAGTTAATGTTTTAAAATGGTCTGTACGTGAAATGGAAGATCGTTATGGTAAACTAAAAAAGATGGGTGTTCAGAATATCGAGGGATATAACGAAGCAGTTGCAGAGGCCAGGAATTCCGGTAAAAAAATGACCGAACAAGTTGCGGTTGGAACCGATCCAGAAACTGGTGAATTAGAATTTGAAGAACGCGAAATTGATTTAACTGATATGCCGTACTTAGTTGTGATTATTGATGAGGTTGCAGATTTAATGTCTGTTGCACGCAAAGAAATAGAAGCGTGTGTGCAGCGCCTTGCCCAGAAAGCGCGTGCAGCCGGAATACACCTTGTCGCTGCTACTCAGCGTCCAGATACGTCTGTTATAACTGGTGTTATAAAGGCTAATTTCCCAACACGAATTTCTTTCCAAGCGCGATCAAATATTGACTCTATGACAACTCTGGGTGAAAAGGGCGCAGAACAATTATTATCTTCTGGAGACATGTTATTTTCCGAAGCAGGGCGTGTGCCGGTTCGTATCCATAGCGCACTTATAGAAAATAGAGAAATAAACAAAGTTGCTGATTTCTGGCGTAAACAAGGCGAACCAAAATATAATGAAGGTGTCACAGAAAACGAAGAATCCCAAGCAATTTCTGGTATTTCGGCTGCGATTGGGAAAATAAGCAAAGATGAAAAAGATGGTGATTTATATCGCCAGGCCATAGAGATTGTATTGAGAGATAAGAAGCCAACGATTTCATATTTACAAAGAAGACTTCAAATTGGTTATAACAAAGCGGCAACTTTTATTGAACGAATGGAATCCGAAGGTATAGTATCTGCGCCAGATGCAAACAACAAAAGACATATATTGTAAAAAACGATTCGAATTAACGTTACTTCTTACTTGTATTAGTTCTCTCAAATTGATATAATTCCAACAAAAGAGGTTTTTAATGACCAGACGGATTTCAGATAATGCATTTATGCGCGCAGCGGGAACCGCATTCTTGCTTGCAGGGGCTTTTTTTATTGGGGCGACATTCTTGTCAATGCGTGCTGTTTTTGCAGACCCAATTCAACAGGTTTCTTACGCTCAAACTTCGGAAAGTAATGCCCCTGGCGGGGTAAGTGCTGCAAATCGTCGTCGTTCTTCATCGACAACGGGTGCTGCTGCAAAGACAAATTCTGTAAACCAAAATTCTTCGCGTGGTGTAAAGGGTGCATCATCTTCAAATCGTGGGGTTGTATCACGTACAAATACCGCGGCAGGAACAACTTCTGCCCAAGGTTCACGGTCAACAGCGAGAACTGTGATAAATCGCAGTCCTGCGCGTACATCGACAAATTTATCATCAAGAACTGTTCGTGCCCGCAGTGGGGATTCGGTTAATACTTCGCGTGTATCCCTTACGGGGAGTGCGATGCGTGCATCCACAGGTACAGTAAGCGGGACACTCGCAAGTAAACTTACAACTGCTACATATTCAAATATAATTGATCCAACAACGGGTCTTATTTCTTCGGATGCATATTCTAATTGTATGAATTCATATTATACATGTATGGATGAAATTTGTACTGCGCGCAGTCCTGGACAACGTAGATGCGCATGCGCTGGTCGTGTTTTAGAATTTGCCAAGGCTGAACAAGCATTACAATCTGCACGTGAAGAATTATTAAAAGTTTCTGGTGATATTTCTTTGTTTATTGCAACAAAGGGTAAAGATATATCTGTCGCATTCCAACTTACTGATGCAGAAAAAGTTTTGAACTGTGTTTCATATCGTAATGCAAGTAAAAATGGAACATTACTTGAATGGTGCAAAGAGCATACAAGTATTACTGGTATATTACCAGCTAGCTGCACAGCAAATATTTCAGCACCATCTTATTGCACAAGCAATGATTTAGGTTGGGGTGGAACAGATTGGATGGATGCTCTGAATGGCGCTGACTCTGACATATTGGCATCTTTACAAGCATATGCGGATGCATCAAGTGAAGCGATAAGTACAATTTCTTCGAATGATGATGCATTAGTCAGTGCATACGATAGTATCAACAGCATCGTTTCAAGCCTTAATGGAAGTAGTAGTATAACATGGGGTGATACTTCGACAACAGTAGATACATTGGCACAAACATGGGGTTATAACTTGTTCGCTTATGCGCATAATAATGTTTGTAACCGTGTTCTTGATTCATGCTTTAATGGAATTTACGAAGCTTGTGGTACACCACCTTCGGGTGTTCGTACTGGAAATGGTGCAACAACAGGGCCATATAATTACAACAGTGTGATAACAGTAACAAATGAAAAAGATGTTAATTTCACTATTGCTTCGACTGGTTCGACAACAAGTACAACTTCTGCTACATGCTATGGATATACATCAACTTCTGGTGATCCGTATTCTTCTTTGCGTAAACCTGTGGCGGATGCACGTCGAAGCATTTTGCAGAAATATGTTCTTGATGCTAATTCTGATTGTGATGTGTATGGTGAAGAGTTGAAAACACAAACACTGAATATTGGATATCAAAAGATAGCCGCAGAACAGTTGTTACAGAAAAAACGTCTAGAGTTTGAACAAGATGCTGAGGCAACAACACTTAGTGACGCAGTCACAGCTGGTACAAACTTTAACACATGTATAAGCGAGATTTATGATTGCTATAATGCAGAGGTTACTTCTAATCCATCGTGGAGTACTGCTCGTATAAAGACATATTGTGCACAAATTGCAGAGGTTCCACATTGTTATGATACTATGATATGTAATCCATCAAGTTCACAATTCAAAGCGGTTATTGATGTAGAAGATTCGGCATCTTGTAGTAACACACAAGATAAAGATACTAATACTTGCCGTAACGTTGTGACACTGAATGAAATATTGAATGGCACAGGTGTAACTGCTGTTAATCCATCTGGTGTATCAAGTGGAAATTCATCGGCATTCAGAGAATGGTGTTTGACCGAGTCTATTGGTACAGATGACGGAAGTATACGCGGTTGGACCAAACCACTTTAATATCAAGTGTTTAATAGTTGAACAAAGTCGGGGGGAAACCCCCGATTTTTTATAAATTGAAATTTGTGTATAAGGTGTTTATAATTTTGTAAAAGGAAAGTTATGGCAATCAAAGTTTTTTTGAATATAAATGATTCACGTTGGAAAAAATATAAAATAGATTTTTCCACAATTATTTCTAAATCATTACAGGCAGTTAATAAAAAATCCGGAGAAGTTTCAGTTGTGCTTACCAATGATTCAGAGATAAGAAAGCTTAATAAAAGATATCGTGGAATTGATCGTGCGACGAATGTTTTGTCATTTGAAACTGGTGATAAAGATTTGCTCGGGGATATATTTATATCTTTTGATACTGTGATGAACGAAGCAGGGCAATCAGAATTTAAAAATCACACAATACATCTTATTGTTCATGGAGTTTTGCATTTGGTCGGTTTTGATCATATGAATGATTCTGACGCAATTAAAATGGAATCCAAAGAAATTAAAATTTTAAAAACTATGGGGATTAAAAATCCATATCAGCAAAGTAATGATAAAAATAAAAAATTTAAAAATATAATTTATTCTGCAATTTTGGGTGCAATTGCGAGTTTGGGGTTTGCACCATATAATCTTTGGTTCTTAACATTGATTGGTATTGGTGGGGCATATTATATTACAAATCATTATGAAAAAATTGACAATAAAACTCGTATTTTATCGGCTATAAAGTTTGGTGGGATATATAGTTTGGCAATGTTTTGGTGGATGACACATTCCATTTATGTAGTTCCTGAATTAACTAAACAATTTGCAATATTGACTGTGCCATCTCTTATTGGAATAACAATTGTAGGGGCCCCATTTTTAGGACTAACATTCTGTATCCCAAGGTTGATAGGGGTAAGCGGTTGGAAACGTCCGTTATTTTTTGCGGGTGCATGGATTTTGTTTGAATGGTTGCGTGAATGGTTGTTTACCGGTTTTCCATGGAATCCACTTGCTAATATAACAATGCCATTGCCAGTTCTTGCAAATTCAATGTCTTTTTGGGGCTCTTTGGGGTTATCTTTCGTAATAAGTGGGTTTATTGCATCGATTATATTTTTGATATCAGATCGCAACACTATTAAAAAAGATAGTCAAAAATATAATAAATATATCCCAATAACTTTATTTTCAATACTGATAGCGATTGGATTATTTTTTGGGCATGAGAATATTCAAAGATCGTCAGTAAAAAATGAAGTATCAGAGGTTATAAGAATTGTTCAACCTGCGCTTACCCAATCCGAGAAGGGGTCACAGAGTAGGGAATCTATGCGCGCAAACGCAAAAGAAAATTATAATCAATTGATTGATTTAGCAAAAATAAAGTCTGAAATTTCCCCGGATGTAATTGTATTCCCTGAAACTGCTTACCCATATGTTGTGTTACACGGTGAAAAAGAATTACCGATGGCAAAAATTTTGGGGCGACAAGTAATTTTAGGTTCAATGACTTATGATAATGGAAAGTTTTATAATTCAATGGTTATTGCTGATGCGAGTGGAAAATTAGAAAAAATTTACAGCAAATCTCATTTGGTACCTTTCGGTGAATATCGTCCTTTTGGGGATTTGATACCGACACCTGGGATGCTAACTGCTGGAAACGGACCAGAAGTTATTGGTATAACACAATCTGAAAATATGCCATTAAATTTTGCCCCGGCGATTTGTTATGAAATAATATTCACAGATTCTTTGTTACCAAAAAATTATAATTACATAGATTCAATTATAAACTTAACAAACGATACATGGTTTGGTAAAACGCCTGGTACCTATCAGCATTTGGATATGGTGCGTCGTTATGCAATAGAATCTGGTTTGCCGATTGTGCGCGCAAATTATTCAGGTGTTTCTGCTTTTATTGGCGCTGATGGTAAAATAATTTCCAGTTTACCTGTGGGCAAATCCGGGATTCTAGATGGGGTAGTTTGGGGCGCACATGAAACTGTTTATCGCCATATTGGTCGTGATGGAATTATTTTAATAATTCTTTCAGTTCTTGGTTTGATTTTTGTAACGATGAAAGTACGAAAACGCGTATAGCGCTTGAAAGATTTTTTTCAGCCATATTTGTATCCAAATCTCTGATTATTTCGGTAACAGACTTGTTATTTGTTTTTGCGATATATCGCAGTGCATCCAGAAATTCTGGTTCAAGCGTTATACTGGTCCGATGTCCTGAAATAGATATAGAAATTTTTTTCATTCGTTGTTTCTAGATTTTTCCAACCGCAATACAATCAAGTATTGCTCTATAGCAATTATCATATTTCCGCAGAACAGTCAGAGAAAGATTATCAAGCATTTGACAATTTCCAAATGCATCAAAACAAAACCAGAATAACGAATTTCTCCCAAAAAAAGTTTTTCCACGTAAAATTGCAATACTATTAAGATCTCGATTCAATGTCACGATATTTGGAATTTCATAAGAATTTTTAGATCTTTGAACCTCTGATGGTCCGAAAATATATGCGTCACCCAAAACAATTCCACCACCAACCGATTTGAAAAATTCTATAAACTCTGGTGGCAGCATTGCTGCACGCATTTGTTGCAAGGAACTCTGGGCAAGTTCTATGCTGCGCACGCTGGCAATTGGCATTATTTTTGCCCCACGTGAATTCAGTTCAGATACAAATTCATCTATTTTCATTTTTATTCTCGTCCAGATGTATTTATATATTTGAAAAACATATCCCCGGTTGCATTTCCACCTTCGCCACCACTGATGTTATGCATTGGTAAATAAACTTTTTTTCCAGGGTTTGGCAGCCATAAAACAGGGGCGCCAGATTGTTCAATTATAAAACGGTCCATGTCGTGCGAATGTGGAAATGTTTTACATAAAAACATATTTGAAATTTCAAGTTTACCACCAAACACAAGTGGCATACGCAAACGCAAAGTCAGATTCTCGGGTAACGCACGGCCAGAAATAAGATCTATAAATTCAGATTGATCCATCGAAAGCCAAGAAAGTTCTTCGATAGAATCTGTAAGTGACATCATAAACTCGCGGCGCAGTTCTTTGTATTTAGTAAACCAATCAGCAGAAATATGAACTTGGACAGCGCCGACCTGAATCAGCGGCATATCAGACATTGATAAAGAAGCCAGCCTTTGTTCAGCCAAAGCCTTGTTCATTTTTTATTCCTCGTCAAGATTTGTTAAAATAGTCTGCTACGGTGTCTATATATTCCTCATATGCCTCAAAATCTTCGGTGTCACTCCCCGGTTCTGGTGGGGTGTTTTTGTTCAGTAAAATATATTGTTGTAATTCATTCATAGAATTGAACACTTTAATTTCAAAAGCATCCCAAATTATTTTTGCAGAATCTGGATTTTCAATTTTTCCATCGCCTGTCAGAACAATAAATGCTTGAATATTAACTTTGATATCTTCATCCAGGGTTTCAACAAATAACGCATTAAGTCTTTCCTTGGCTTTACTGATTTGCCATACAGGTGATTCAAATTTACCATTTTCATCAGTCCATTTTGAATCGCCACCTTCGGCGGGATACACATTACCATTTGTCGGGATCGCTATACCAATAAACAAATTTTCATTAGATCCAATTGCCCAAATGTTTGGTCTGACATCATCAATTTTTGGCGGTTGTTTTACTATATAACCAGCATTTTTGAATATATCAGAAATAGTGGACATATCATTATTATTAACCAATCTGTTATAAACAGGTTTTATTTCTGGTGACGACAGAAAATTAGTTTCAGATGATAAACTGTTAATAATTGGTAAATCAGATGGTTTATTCGTTGTCGAAAGTAAATTTGACGTTGGTTGCTGTGGTGTAACCATCATTTGCATAGAATTTGGTGATATACTCAGTTTTGGTGGACGCACTGGAATTTTTGTTACATTAGATTGATTCAAATCCTCGTTTACTTTCAAAGATTGTTGTGCATCTGTTTCAGTTTTTTTTACCATCGGTATAATCTGATTTTTATCTGGTACAGGTAAAGCAATTTTTATAGGGATATTTTCAGTTTTATTTTCAACAGATGTTTTGTGTGAATGATGAATTAAAATGTAAATTCCTATGATGCTTATAATAGTAACTATTACAAAAGAAAAATAAAATGATTTTGATATATTTATTCCAGTAATTTGCAGTTCTGATAGATATTTCCAATGTTCGCGTGAAAATAAGTTGAAACCAAAGCGTATATTAAACCAAAAACTGCTCGCTAGTGTCATAGCAATCAGCCATAAAGTTCCTAATAAAAACTTATCAAATCCCTTAGTCATCTTTTTGATTATATCATAATTTTATGCTAAGATAAAAGGGTGAATGAAAAGACTTCTATTTGGGTTCCGGATGGTTCTGATGCCGGAGATTTGATAAGACTAGCCAGCGTTGCAGTTAATGCTTCTGCGGATCTGATTTCTGCACCTTCTGAATCGTTACATATGCTTTGGTCTTGGCTAGAAAATAAACCAGTCAAAATATATTGTCGTGAACAATTCAATGAAATATCAAATTTATCGATGCGTGCCGCTTCTGATTTTAAACGCGGCGCTGATGGTATTCAGGTTTTTGTAAAAAATGGCGATTTAAATAAATTTGTATCTGAAATTTTAATGATAAAAGATGACTTGTTTTTCGGAAAAAAATTATCAATTGCAATGAATCTCGATGAAATAGGGCCATTTGATATGGATGATATTTTTTATAATCTGAACAAAGTCGGCGCAGACAATTTATTGCTTTATTGGCCAACGTCCCCCAAGAAAAACAAACAGTTCATCGGTCAAATTTATGGATTATTTGATTCTTTTGATCAATCATGTGTTGCAAGTTTGCATTTTTATACCCCAAACCAATTATCAGAGGTAGTAATGCGTCTTGCAGAGAAAATACAGCCAAGTATTATTGAAAAAATAGTATTTTTTAAGTGAAATTAAAAACGCAGAACTTGTAATTTAATTCTGCGTTATATTTTTTATTTTTTTTCAAACTCTTCTTGCTCTTCCATGGTCATAGTTGCCGTTGGTCTTGCAAGCATTCTTTTTAATCCGATTTCATCGCCACTTATGACGCTGAAACCAAAAGTTCCTTTTTCAAGGCGATCAAGCGCTGCATCAATATGCTTTATTAAATTATTTGCACGATCATGCATATAAAGCCTGTTCGTAGCATCTTGTTCAGTATTAGAGTTATCTGCTTCGTCACCAGTACCAGCTGATTCATTTTTCTCAGCTAATTTTATAGCATTCATAATACTTTCTAATTCAGATGCTAACTCTTCTCTTTGTTCATTCAAAAGTTTATAAAAATAGGCCTTTTGGGTTTCGCACATATATTCTTCAGATTTTTTTGGAATATATTTTGCATCAAGTTCAATAGTTTTATAGTTCTTAGCGGTCATTTTTAGGATCCTTTTAATTCCGTAATCCAGATCGATAATTCTTTTTCGCTCATAAGTCCAGTTCTTGTGCTTACAAGTTCACCATTTTTAAATGCCAGAATAGAGGGTATGGACCTTATGCCATATTTAGCGGGAGTTTTTCTATTTGCTTCGTCCACTTCAAATTTAAAAAAGTTAATTTCAGGTTCTTCGCTTGACGAAGCTTCAAATATTGGTCCAAACATCCTACATGGTCCACACCATGTTGCCCAAAAATCCACAAGGCAAAGTCCTTTGGATGTTTTGTCAGCGAAATTTACATCACTTATATGTTCCAGGGCCATTTTTTTCTCCTTTGCTTTACATTCAACACAAGTGTAATTATAATTACCTGGAAAGCAAGGGGTAAATAGGAATGTTGTCTAAATCAGAATTTGTATATAATACGATTTATATGGATGCTGCGGCAAGTGCTCTGAAACCGGAATCTGTTATCTCGGCAGAGGAGTATTTTATTAAAAATAGCTATGCAAATTCTGGTCGTGGAATATGCTCTCGGGCATCTGCTGTTGATGAAATGGTTGCAAAAACTCGTGAAGAGATAGCAAATTTTATAAACAGCCGATTCGAATCGGTTGTATTTACGAATGGATCCACGGATGGGTTGAACAGGTTGGCTGCTATGTTGGCTCGTGATGTGTTGACGCCAGATTCAGTTGTCATAGTATCTGATCTTGATCACAATGCTGCAAGATTGCCTTTTGAGGATTTAGCAAATCGTGGCAAATGTAAATTATGGGTTTGCCCACTTGATAAAGATTTGAATATTGATGCAGAAGCATTGCGTGAACGTTGTGCCAAAGGCGACGTTTCAGCAGTTGTTATAACCGCGATGTCAAACGTGCTTGGAGAACCACAAAATATTAAAGAATTATGTATTGCTGCTGGCAAAGCGATTACGATTGTTGACGCTGCACAATATGTTGCTCATTTACCAATTGATGTAACAGATTGGGGTGTTGATGCTTTGGTGTTCTCTGGTCATAAAATAGGGGCAAACACAGGTCTTGGAATTTTATATTTGAAAGACATCAATCGTTGGACTTCAGACAGACTGGGTGGTGGCATTGTTTCAAAAGTTAATGGACATTCGTGGGATTTTATTAACGGTCCAGAAAAATTTGAAGCAGGTACTTTGCCATTGACCCAAATAGCAGGTCTTGTTCCGGCTAAAAATTATTTATTAAATCATTATGACAATAAAATTACTGAATATCTTTATGATGAATTAGCAAAAATTCCACGTATAAAAATAATAAGCAAACGTAATTCATTTCTGGTAACATTTGTAATAGAAGGTATGCATGTTTTAGATTTTGGTACATTGGCGGGTGCATACGGAATTTGTATGCGTGTGGGGGTAATGTGCGCGCCTTGGTTACATGATTTGTTGGGTGAAAATGGTACAATACGTCTTTCGTTAGGACCTTGGAATACAATTGCAGAAGTTGATCAAGTAATAGAAATTTTTAAGAAAATAATTAAATGAAAGAAGAAATAATAAATGCTCTTAAATATGTATTTGATCCAGAAATCCCAGTTAATATTTGGGATTTAGGTTTGATTTACGATATTGATATTGATGATGATAAAAATGTAAAAATAAAAATGACTATGACTTCACCAACATGCCCCATGGCCGAAGAAATTCTTCAGATGGCTAAATTTGCTGTTTCATCTGTATCCGGGGTAAATTCTGTGAATATAGAATTAGTTTGGGATCCACCTTGGTCATTAAATAGAATGAGCGAACAAGCAAAATTAGAGTTTGACCTTACTGGTGACGGTTGGTAAAAAATGAAATATGATGAAATAAAATCATTATTGATGAATATTGATGATCCTGTGGAAAAGCTTGAACTTGTTCTTGAACAAGGCATCTGTTTACCACCGATTCCAGATGGTGTTGTTGGGACAGAAATCAAGGGTTGTTCATCTCTTGTAAAAATTTACCACGATAAATTAACAAACAAATTTTATGGTTTCGCAGATTCTGGTTTTGTTCGTGGTGTCGTTTCTGTCATTTTATCAATGGTTCAAGATAAAACACCGGCACAGATAAGACAAATGAATTTAACTGATGAATTCAAAGAATTAAATCTGCAATTAGGGTCCAGCCGCCTTATGGGCGTTGCCAGCATAATTCGCTTTCTTGAAAGTTTATGATATAATGCCC
>CAZNTZ010000015.1:15067-19895 GCA_964576135.1 uncultured Muribaculaceae bacterium
CGTAAAATGAGAGAGGACGAAAAAGTTTTTAATATTGGTATCGGCGCAGCAATCGTTGTGGTCGTTCTTACGGCCGTGCTGCAAGTTTGTTATAGAACCCAAGATAAGGCAAGAAATCGTGTGCGTTCAAATATAGTTCAAATTCAAAAAGATTTAGCCGAATCCGATGCTTTGTTTTCTAGTCTTGTTCGTCCAGAAATTTTACGTGGACTTGAAAATTCTATGTATCCAAATTTTGTTCCAATTGGATTTAATAAAACAATAAGCGTTACGGACATAGAATTTAAAAATACGGACAAAATTTAATATGTTCGAAGTTGGTAAAGATATTATTAAAAATTGGGGCGGTATGTCCAGTGCAGTCGATAAGTCTGGACGTGCACGTATGCGTTTTATATATGGTGTTTTAGTAACATTATTTATTATTTTTATTATTCGTACTTTTTGGCTTGGGGTTGAAGGTACAAGTCGTGCACGTATTTCAAATGGTGCAGGAGAATGGGTTTCAAGTCGTGCAGACATAGTTGATCGTAACGGTGATATTTTAGCAAAAAATATAATGTCTGGAAATATAGTTTTGCGTGCGAATTTGGTAACCGACCCAGACGCAGTTGCAAATGAAATTCATAAAGTTATACCGGAAATATCTGTGGCAGATGCTCTTTATCAGATAAAAACTGGACGCAGATTTATTTATTTACAAAAACTTGCAAATGATCAGCAACGTGCCGAAATTAAATCGGCCAAATTGCCAGGATTAGAAATTGAAGATATGGAATGGAGACGTTATCCAAAACGTCGTTTGACTTCGCATGTTGTTGGTTTTATGGGGGCTGACAGTCGCGGCCTTGAAGGGATAGAACGTACGCGCGATGAATATCTGCGTGAAAATAAAGATCCATTAGTTTTATCTATTGATTCAAGAATTCAATCCGCAATTTATCAAGAACTTTCAGCGGCTATGGAAAAATATAGTGCTCATGCCGCTATGGGAATGCTTATGAATTCCAAGACTGGTGAAATGATAGCAATGGTATCGTTGCCTGATTATGATCCTGAAAATCTAGATGCAGATCCAAAATCAAACAGGATGTTTTATCCAATGCGCGGTATTTATGAAATAGGGTCTATATTTAAAATATTCAACACAGCAATGGCGGCAGAAGAAGGTATAGGGTTTAACAAAGAATATTATATTGCAGAACCATTTAAAATTTATAATAAAAGTGGACGAGTGGCGGCAACAATTAATGATGTAGCAAGTTTTAAACCACCGCGTCCTAATTTGTCCGTCGCAGAAATTATGCTTCATTCTTGTAATGTTGGTTCAGCCCAAATAGCACTTGATTTACCAGAAGGTACACAGCAAGAATTTTTTAATCGTATACATATGTCACAAGCACTTGACCTGGAGTTTGGTCATACAGAAAGATCTTTGATGCCAATAAAATGGGGTCCAGTTGAAAAAGCAACAGTTTCATTTGGTCATGGTATATCTGTAACACCTATGCATGTTTTGCTTGCTGTTAATGCAATGACAAATGGTGGAATTTATGTATGGCCAACACTTAATAAACGTGTAGTTGGCGAAATCAAAGGTCAGCGTGTCATATCACCAGAAATTTCATCAAGATTGCGGGAAATAATGTTTGGTATCGCTGAAACTACAACAGGAAGGGCCGCTCGTATAGCTGGCATAAACATAGGTGGAAAAACAGCGACTGCAGAAAAAAGAATAAATGGTAAGATTGATAGAAAGAGAAATCTTACATCTTTTGTTGCAGTATTCCCAATAGAGTCACCACAATACATTTTACTTATTATGCTTGACGAGCCACAAGGCACAAAAGAGTCATGGGGTCTGCGTACTGCTGCATGGAACGCTGTGCCAACAACTGGCAAAATTCTTGATGCGATTTTACCGCTCCTCTCGCTTTGACAATCTCACTCTTTTTTAGTAGCATTGTATTAATAAAAAAGAGAAGAAATGAAGACGATAACAGAAAACTCTCTGCTGGGCAGGGTGTGGGTTGTTGATAGCAGGGAAAAAAAGACAGAAAATAACGAAACGGGCGTTTCAGAAATAGTTAAAAACATTCTGAACTCGCGGGGGATTGATGACCCTGATGAAATCCAAAAGTTTTTAAATCCATGTGTTAAGGATCAAATGCCTGATCCATTTGTTTTGCGTAATATGGAATATGCTGCAAAATTGGTTGCGAGCGCAGTGCAAAATAGTACAAAGATAGCTATATTTGGTGATTATGATGTCGATGGAATTACAAGTACAGCAATTGTTGTAAAATACTTACGCGGACTTGGGTGTGATGTGATTTGGCATTTGCCAGCGCGTGAATCCGAAGGTTATGGTCTGAATATTGGTGCAATTGATGAATTTGCGGATGCTGGTGCAAAACTTATGATATCTGTTGATTGCGGAATTTCCGGTGTAAAGGAAGTTGAATATGCAAAATCGCGTGGAATGCAGGTCATAGTAACCGATCACCACAGTCCAGATTCAGAAATTCCCAAAGCTGACGCGGTAATAAATCCAAAAATGGCAGATGACGATTCTGGTCTTGACTATCTTGCCGGTGTCGGTGTTGCATTTATGTTTCTTGTAGCGCTGAATCGCGAACTTAAAAACGCTAATCAACCCTATAATTCTAATTTATTAGATTATCTTGATCTAGTAGCGCTTGGAACTATATGTGACACAATGCCTTTGGTGAAACTTAATCGTGCATTTGTTGCAACTGGTTTAAAAGTACTCAGTCAGAATAAAAATTTAGGTTTGAAAACACTAATGTCTGTTGCACGTGCATCCAGACCAAGTGTTTATGTGGCTGGTTTTGTTATTGGCCCCAGATTAAATGCTGCGGGTCGTTTATCGTCTGCAAATCCTGCGCTGGAATTATTATTGACCGATAATGTTGGCACTGCGCATTTCCTTGCCCAGCAGCTGGATGCGCAAAACAAGGAACGTAAAGATATTGAAAATGGAATAATGATGCATGCATTGGAAATGGCCGAAGATATGTCAAAGTCAGGTCGGTGCGCATTATTTTTGTGTAACGAAAATTGGCACAGTGGTCTTATGGGTATAATCGCTGGTCGACTGAAAGATAAATTTCATATTCCAACATGCGTTGCAACAAAATGTGATGGTGTAATAAATGGAAGTGGTCGCAGTATTCCAAATGTAAATCTTGGTAAAATTATACACGAAGCATTAGAGTTGGGAATTTTACTCGAAGGTGGTGGCCATGCAGCAGCAGCAGGCTTTTCACTTGATGAATCACGCGCAGATGAATTCACAAATTTCCTTGAAACCAAAGTCTTAGAACAACTTGGTGGTACTTCGGAACGTCACGAGATTTTTGTAGATGCAGAAATTGATGCCTCAGGTGCAAATATGGATTTAATACGCGATATGTCGGCTCTTGCACCATTCGGTCAAGCTAACCCAGAGCCAGAGCTTGTTTTATATGGTGGAACACTTGCGTGGGCATCTGTTATGGGTAATAATCATATTCGTGGAAACTTGCATACTTCAAATGGTTCAAATCTTGCATTCGTAGGTTTTAATATCGCAGATACCGCTATTGGAAATTTTATGCTGGACGATGCTAATTTTGGTCGTAAAATAACTCTGTGCGGAAAACTAAAAGAAAATGAATGGCAAGACAGGGTATCTCCGCAATTCATTGTAGAGGATATGGTGGTATAAAATGAAAAAAGTTATATTTATTTTGGTCTCATTATTTTTTGCAACAATTGCAAATGCAGCAGTTGATAAAACTTTGATTAAAAATGCCGAGGATTATTTGAATTCAGTAACAGGTTTAGCGGGTAATTTTTCACAAAATGCGAATGGCACCAAAGACAGCGGAACGTTTTCTATGCTTCGTCCGGGACGCGTCCGGCTTGATTATAAAAAATCCCCAGTACAACTGATATCTGATGGCAGTGATTTGTATTTTTTTGATAAGTCGCTTGATCAAATCACAACAGTTCCACTTAAATCTACACCGGCGGGAATATTGATTCGTAAAAAAATAAATTTGCATAATGCGGATATAGTTGTGACCGAAACCACAACATACAAAGACACTTTTGGTCTGCGTATGCATTTCAAAGATAATCCTGGACTGGGTAATATGTTTGTTGTTTTTGACAAAGCGCCTGTAAAATTAAATTCATGGGTTGTTACAGATGCTACACGTGCTTCTACATCTATCAAATTTTCTAATTTGAAACCAAAAACAGATTTTGTAAAAAATTATTTTCAAATTGCCCGACATAAAACGGTCTCTACCAGTGGTGGTGACAGTTATTATGAATAATAAAATAAAAACATTTTTTATGCAGACATTTGGTTGTCAGATGGATGTTTATGACGGGCAAAGAATCGCGTCTATGCTGCGTGGAATGGGAATGCTTGAAACTGACTCTGTTGAATCTGCCGATTTGATTATTTTGAATACTTGTGCTGTGCGGGGCAAGGCTTCTAACAAAGTTTTTTCAGCACTTGGACGAATCAGAAATAAAAAAAAATCATCTGCAATTTTCGGAATTGTTGGTTGTGTTGCACGTGAAGAGGGTGCAAATGCATTCAAAAGAATCAAAGAATTAAATTTTGTCTTAGGGCCACAAAGTTATCATAAATTGCCGGAAATAATAAAGAATCCAGATTTAAAATATCTGAATATTGATTTAACAGGTCTTGAAAAATTCGATGAATTACCAATTCAAACCGAATCGGACCTTATCGCTTATATTCCAATCCAAGAAGGTTGCGACCATTGTTGCACTTACTGCATTGTTC
>CAZNTZ010000016.1:0-16237 GCA_964576135.1 uncultured Muribaculaceae bacterium
CATTATCAAAGCCAAATTTAGAATAAATATCTTTGATAAATTCAATAACTTTTACAACCTCGCCTTCTAACTGTTGTTCGGTACAGAAAATATGTGCATCATCCTGGGTAAATTCACGAACACGCATTAAACCCTGGAGTCCCCCTGCTGCCTCATACCGATTAACCTTGCCAAATTCTGCTACATACATTGGTAAGTCTTTGTATGATTTTAATCCTTGGGCAAATACCAACATTCCACCAGGACAAGACATAGGTTTAATACAGAAAGTTTTACCATCTTGGGTTTTTCCACTGTAATTATGTTCACCATATTTTGCCCAGTGGCCTGATATTTCCCACAAACTGCGGTCCATAACAGACGGGGTCGATATTTCAAGATATCCTGCACGCTCTTGGCGCATTCTGATGTAATCAATCAGACGGCGATATATTCTGTAACCCTTGTCATGCCAGAATACTGCACCTGGCGCATAGTCTGGTTCAAAATGAAATAAATCCATGTCACGGCCAAGTTTTCTGTTATCACGGGCTGCGGCCTCTTCTTGCATTTTAAGGAATTCTTCTAATTCTTCTTTGCTCGCAAAGGCGTCAACATAAATGCGTTGCAACATTTTATTTTTTGAATCACCTTTCCAATATGCGCCTGCAACCGTTCTGATTTTCCATGAATCACGCGGTAAATCTTTGGAACTTTCCACATGTGGGCCACGGCACAAATCGGTAAAATCACGAAATTTATACACAGATAATTTTTCGCCAGATTCATCGTATTCATTCAACCATTCCATTTTATATGGTTGATCTGCAAATAATTCACGCGCTTCTTTTAATGAAACAATGCTTTGCTCAAAACGGCCGTTTGATTTAATAAGCTCTTTCATTTCTTTTTCGATAGCTGCAAAATCTTCGGGTGAAAATTTATAATCAGTATCGAAATCATAATAAAAACCATTTTCAATTGCTGGGCCGCCAGCAAATTTGACATCTGGGTACAATTTTTTGACCGCTGCTGCCATCACATGCGCCAGGCTGTGACGAATAAGTTCAATTGGGTGTGACATAATAAAAAAACCTTTGTTTTTTAATTTTTAGTTATTTGATTATAGATTGTTCGCAGTAAACCTGCAATAGAATTCAGACCCCTGACGGGGTTGTTGTTGTAAATGTCGAAAAGAAACTGTTTTTGTTCATCACCTTGATTATATTTATAAAATCCACCAAAATCAATAAAAAAAGCGTCGCTTTGTCAGCGACGCATTATTTTTTCTTAGAAATCTATAATACTTCCGAACAAGACCGCAAAGAAAAAGCAAACCGTTCCACCGATAACGAACAAGTGCCAAATTGCGTGTGAAAACTTCATCTTGCGCCATAAGTAAAATACGACCCCAAGGCTGTACGATAGTGCGCCGGCCAATATGAACCAAAGTCCGCGTGCTGGCATATGATGAATCATTGCTGGCAATATTGCGAGTACCGCCCACCCCATAGCAAGATATAATCCAACCATCCATTTCGGTTGTTGACGCGGATTCTTTATTTTCATAATACTCCCAAAAATAACGATTGCCCAAAGAATACCAAACATTGTCCAACCCAATCCGCCACGTAAATTAACCAACAAAAATGGCGTATAAGTTCCAGCAATCAGTGCGTAAATCGCAACACTATCCCATACTTCGAAAAAGCATTCTGATTTACTTCCAATCATTGCATGACACATTGTTGATCCAAAATAAAGCGTAATCATGGTAAGCCCGAATATGGCACATGAAACGACTGCCCATGGATCACCCTTTAACGCAGCGAACACACAAAGCAGCGTTAAACATGCAATTGCCAATCCAATTCCAATTCCATGTGTTAAAATATTCAAAGATTCTTCTGATTTTGTGCTTGGACGTTCCCAACGAAACAACCCGGTTGCACGCAACGCGCGCAGTAATAAACTCGCGCGACCATCTTTTTTTACAGCTTTTAATTTTTGACGAACTATTTTTTTTGATTTAACCATTACTTTCTCCTTTATATTTCCTTAATCATCTCAGTGTAAATTTTACCTTCATCAAATCCAAAATGTTTATAAAAGTTTATAAGTTTCTTATTATCTGAATCTGCATATAAAACTATATATTTAACACCTTTTTCTTTTAACGAATTAAAAAAATAATTTCCCAATAACGAATACGTATTCGTTCCTCGAAAATCTTGATGAACCGCAAAATAATGTGCCCCAGCCCAACGGGTATTCATAATCGTTCCATGAATAAAGCCTATTACTTCATTATCTTTTTCTGCAACTATAAAAATTACATTTTTATCTTTTATTCCGTTTTCCATATCAATAATTTCTATCGGAGCGTCATTTGTAATAAGTGCCTCACCGCCAGAAATTTGGATTTTCTGTATTGAATAAAAATCTCTTGGCTCTGCCTGGCGGATTATTATTTCAGACATTTATTTATCCTTTCAATAACCATGTCTTTTTTATATTTACCCATAACCTGAATTACCGAATATAAATCTGGCGTGTTTGTACGACCTGTCAATGCCACACGCAGCGACATTGCCGCGTCCCCGTTTTTAAGACCGAGTATCGCCGCAATATCTGTTATCTTTTTCCACCAAATATCTTTATCGTCATTAATATCAAATGTTTTCAGAAACTCAGATAAAACTTGTTTGTTTGTTTCTGGGATTTTTGTTTTTGCAAACTCGTCATCAAAGAAATATGCGATTTCTTCCAGCGTTTGTTTCCAAGTAATAAAATCTTTCCTGACGCGTTTCGGATTATCACGTTCAATTGATAAAATATTTCTTAAATAATCAGTATCAGCAACTTTTGACTTTGCAGATTCATCACCGTATTCTTTTACCCAATCTATTACACTGCTCAACAACTTATCAATATCCATTGTTCCGATATGTTCGCGTGCCCACCATTCCAATTTTTTCATATCAAACAGCGCACCAGACATTGGAATCTTTTTAATTTTAATTGGGTAATTCCAAAGGTTAGTATTTGGATTTTTAGCTTTTTCTTCCTCGTAACCACTGGATACGATGTTCAACAAATACTCTAATACTGCCTCGGTCGGCCAACCATTTTCAAGATACATAGCAACTGACGCTTCGGGGTCATGGCGTTTGGATAACTTTCTTTGATTTCCTGTTTCCGGATCGATTTTATCCAATGTTGATGTATGAACGTACACTGGCGGGGTCCAGTCCATTATACTGAATAACTGAATATGCAAAGGCAAACTTGGCAACCATTCTTCGCCACGAACAACATTTGTTGTGCGCATAAAATGGTCGTCACACAGGTGTGCGAAATGATAAGTCGGCAACCCGTCATTTGATTTAATTAAAACAATATCTTCGTTATTTTCTGGAAAGGCAATAGAACCGCGGGCGGCGTCTTTGCAAAAAATCTTACGCGATGGATCACCATTTGAATACAGACGAATTGATGGAATTTCACCAGCATCAAGATGTTCGATTATTTTCGATTCGGATAAATTTCTGTCGCGCGCAAATTCGCTATAAATACCTGTTGGGTAACCAGCAGACTTTTGCTTTTCACGAATTTCTTCCATTTCTTTTGGTTTCAAAAAACATGGATAAGCAAGCCCTTTTTCCAGTAATTCTGCTGCAACAGAATGATAAATTTCTTTGCGCTGACTCTGCACATAGTTACCATATTCACCATACTCACTTAACTGAGGTTTGTTACCTTTGAATTCTCCATTTCCAACATCAATAACATAAGTCTGCTCGTCCGGATTCAAACCAAACGAAATCAAAGAGTTTTGTATTAAACGCACTGCTCCACCAATTTCTCTTTTTGTGTCCGTGTCTTCTATCCGCAATATAAATACACCTCCGGACTGTTTTGCCAATTTATAATTTATCAGCATTTGATACAGACCACCCAAATGCATAAAACCGGTTGGACTGGGCGCGAAACGCGTCACCATTGCGCCATCTGGTAAATTCCGTGGTGGATACATTTTTTCCAAATCTGCCATGGTATGTTTGGCATCTGGTAAAAGTCGTGAAATTAAATTTTTTGATAAGCCTTGTCTAGTCATGAAATCTATTTTACACTTGGAAATATGGAAAAACAAGAAATAAGAACTTTTGGTCGTCGTCATGGGAAAAAGCTTTCCGCACATCAACAAGGACTGATTGATAACCTGTTGCCAAAACTTTTACCGGCGAATAATTATAAAAATACCAACGCAATTCTCGAAATTGGATTCGGTGCCGGTGAACATTTAATGGATTTGACAATATCAAACCCAGATTCGATAATCATAGGGGCCGAGCCATACATAAACGGTATTGCATCGTTATTGTCACATATAACTGAAAACAATGTCGTTAAACCAGAATATAAAAATATACGTATCTGGCCAGATGATGTTCGAAAATTGTTTTCAGATATAAATCTGAAATTCTCTGAAATATGGGTACTGCACCCTGACCCATGGCCCAAGGCGCGACATGAAAAGCGGCGATTATTATCAGTAGAATTCCTGAAAATTCTGGTAGACAAATTAGACGCACGCGGAAAAATAATCATTGGCACGGATCATACTGATTATTACAATTGGATTGTTGAGCAAATTAAAAAAACGAACCTTAAAACAAATTCTGATAAACAATCTGTAATTGAAACACGTTATCAAAAGAAAAATATGTTTGGATCGGAAAAAACGATGTATATTGAGCTGACAATTTAATATGCCAAAAAAAGAAATAAAATCTTTACCAAAAAATACAGACCATAATTCAAGACCTTTGGCCGATATTTTACGTCCAAAAACAATTGATGAAATCGTTGGCCAGCGCACATTACTGGGACCAGGCGGACTTATCCGACAAATGGTCGAATCGGGTCATTTATCAAATTTATTATTATGGGGGCCACCGGGTTGCGGTAAAACAACAATTGCACGCGCACTGGCGGCAAGCACAGATTTAGATTTTGTTCCAATGTCCGCTGTATTTTCCGGAACGGCCGATATTAAAAAAGCTATGGAAGCGGCAAAAATGAACCGCGCCATTGGACGCGGAACATTATTATTCATTGATGAAATTCATCGGTTCAACAAGACCCAGCAAGATACCCTGCTGCCATATCTGGAAGATGGCACTGTCGTTTTCATTGGCGCGACAACTGAAAACCCAAGTTTTGAATTAAATAATGCTTTGCTGTCACGTTGTCATATAGCCGTTCTTTCACCACTCTCTAGCGAAGATTTAATAGAATTGATGAATCGTGCAGAAAAGTTTTTGGAAATAAAATTACCACTTGATACAAACGCAAGAACGCACCTGTGTCAAATGGCAGATGGCGATGCGCGTTTTTTATTAAACACAATTGAATATCTGGGGTCTGCAAAATTTGATCATGATTTATCATCAGATGAATTGACGACTGCGGTTCAAAAACGTGCCCCACTTTCTGATAAATCTGGGGACGAACATTATAATTTAATTTCTGCGGTTCATAAATCGCTCCGTGCAAGCGATACAGATGCCGCACTTTATTGGACCGCACGAATGATGTCTGGCGGTCAAGACCCAATGTATTTGTTTCGAAGACTGACAAGATTTGCAATGGAAGATATAGGCCTGGCCGATCCGAACGCTATGCAGCTTGCACTGGCCGCTTGGCAAATTTATGAACGCATGGGCAGTCCCGAAGGTGATCTGGCCCTGACCCAATTGGTTATATACCTGGGCACTGCACCAAAATCAACGGCGAATTACCGTGCCGCCGGCGCAGCGTGGCGTGCAGCAGCACAGTTCGGCAGTTTAATGCCACCAAAAAACATTCTGAACGCGCCAACAAAAATGATGAAAAATTTGGGATACAGCGAAGGTTATGTTTACGAGCCTGATACAGAATCTGGATTTTCAGGTCAAAACTGCTTTCCAGAATCGATGCCAAGGCAGAGTTTTTATCACCCCATAGAACGTGGCTTTGAACGTGAGATAAAAAAACGAATAGAATACTGGGATAAACTCCGCAAAGAATTAAAGCAAGGCGAATAATTATTTACAATTACAAACTTCGGTTTCTAAATTATAATCAGCAAATACTTTGCCACCGGTTGCGCAATTACCAGCGCAATCAGCAGTATAATAGAATTTTTTAGAATCATCAGTTGATATTCCGCTGCGTAATCCATTTGTGCAATAAACAGATTTATTTATACGATCTAACCTGCCGGTATTGCCCACGCAAATCTGTTCAAATAATTTCTTATTAAATGCTTTACTGAATTTACTATCTATAAATTTACCGCCAATACTAAAATTATATCCTTCATTAAATTTGAAAGTTTTGGCCGCCTCTTCTGCGGATATAATATTCATTTCTTCGCAATTTTTTGTCTCAGTACCTGAAATTACTGTGCATTTCATGTATTTATTTTGCAGGCGGGCCTGGCATATTTCAACAGCACCTGAAATATTACATTCTATGTGTGCATTTGAATAATCAGGTTTATTTTTAATATATTCACATAAAAATTTTTTGCCTTCGGATAAATTTTCACCCTTGCATTCAGGGTTCTGAACAATTTCAACTATTACGGTCTTGTTGTATTCTTTCTGTGCTTCAATCGCGATATTATATTTTTCTTTTAATTTTTCCAAATATGCTTTGACTTTGTTTATTCTAACTTTTTGTGTTTTATAATTCGGAACATCATAATATGCACTTGATAATTCTACACATGCACTTGTTCTGGCTTTTTCGCTTGGCAAATCAGAATTTACTATGGCATTTCTGCAAAAATCATTTGTCAGCAAAGCCATTGCTTTGTTCATTTCTGCATCAAAACCCTGAATTTGAGCATTTGTTAATTTAACCTCTGGATTGGTTTTATTTTCATAAGCATTAAATAAAACATTTACTTGATTTTTAACAGATTCTATGGATTTTTCATCCCAGACATTATTTTTTACATTATTCTTAACCACGTCCAATAGTTTCTGTAACTCTTTGCATTCTGGCAATTTTTCTTTGGCGCATGCGTCAGATTTTATTGCGCTATCTGCAATTGCGATAATAGAATTATATTCTTTGTTTTGATCATCATTTAAAGTGTTTTTGATAATTTCAGAATTCACAATTTTATTTTTAATAACCCATTTTCCAGTTTGATTATCTTTGATACATTCTTGTGTTTTTGCATCTGTAATTGTTTTTTCACACTCTTCTTTTGCCGCCTGATCAGCCTTTTCTGATGCAACCCTTTCTTGTTCTGCGCGTAAATTTTTCAAATTTTCTTCGTTTGATGATATTTGATCTTTTTGCTTACTTATTTTCGACATTTGGTAAATATTAACACCCGCACCCACAGCAGTAAGACCCAATGTGGTTATTCCAGCAATTTTGAAACCTTTGACACTTTTTTGACATTTTTCAAGATCGCTATATTTTTGTTGTTTTTCAGCAGTAAGTTTCGCAATCTCGCTGTCAAGCATTTGAATTTTTACAGAAGTATCAGTTGTTGCAGCCATGGCAATATTTGCCGATATAAAAAAACAAAAAAAGTATGGCAAAATTTTTTTACTCATTTATTTCATCATCCGGGTTTAAAACATCTGTGCCATCTGTCTGTTTTATTGTATCAATTTCTTTTTGCTGAGTTTCCAAATCTTCTTTTTGTTTTTGTAATTTATTATTCTGAACTATTACACCAACACCTGTGCCAACAACACCAACGCCACCAACAACAGTCGCAATTGTCCAACTTCTTTTTGTTTTTTCACATCTTGCTTTTTCTGAATCTATTTGAGCTATGTCGGATTTCAAAGTATCACGCAATTCAGTTTTATACTGTAATTCTGTATTCATATCATTGGTGTCTGCTGCATGCGCCGTATTGCATAAAAACGCAAAACCACTTGTAAAAATTATTGCTATGAATTTCTTCATTTATTCGCAAAACCTTTGATATATCTTGTATAATTATATCATAAAAATAGAATCATATTTATTAAAAAATGCCGCAATTTGCGGCACTCTAATTTTTTAATACATAGTTTGCAGAACGTGTTTAACCTTATCAACATCCTCGAGCATTTTACCACTACCACGTGCAACACAAGACAAAGGTTCGTCTACAACAAAAACTGGCAGACCCGTTGCCGCTCTAATTGCGACATCTAAATCACGTAACAAAGATCCACCACCAGTCATAGCAATACCATAATCAACTATGTCTGCTGCCAATTCCGGAGGTGTTAATTCCAACGCATTTCTAACAACATCAACTATTTTTGCAACAGTATTAGAAAGTGCAGCAGCAACGTTTGATTCTGTGATTTCAATTTCACGTGGGACCCCAGACAACAAATCACGGCCCTTTACTTTCATTTTTGATTCTGCGGCCTTATCTTTTGGTGCGATTGCAACACCGATTTTTTTCTTGATTTCTTCGGCTGTTGCTTCGCCAATCAATAAATTTTTATTTCTGCGCAACCAATCAACAATATCCTGATCTATCTGGTCACCAGCGACGCGAACCGCGTTTGAATAAACAACACCACCAAGTGACATAACTGAAATTTCTGTTGTTCCGCCACCAATATCTAAAACCATAGATCCAACCGGTTTATCAATTGGCAGACCTGCCCCAATTGCGGCCGCAGTTGATTCTTCGACAACATAAACTTTACGTGCACCGGCCGCATCGGCCGCTTCTTGAATAGCGCGACGTTCCACTTGGGTTGCACATGATGGCACACAAATAATAATAAGTGGCGCTGTCAACATATTGCGTTTGTGAACTTTACGAATAAAATATTTAATCATTTCTTCGGCAACTTCGAAATCTGCGATAACACCGTCACGTAATGGACGAACAGCAGAAATTGTGCCTGGTGTACGGCCAAGCATTTGTTTTGCTTCACTTCCGACAGCCAATATTTCTTTACGACCAATAAGACGATTTTCAGCAACCGCAACCACCGAAGGTTCGTTCAGAACAACGCCGCGACCTTTGACATAAATCAGAGTGTTGGCTGTACCAAGATCAATTGCCATATCTGATGAAAAGAATTTCATAAGCCAGTTATACATTTTTTCCCCTTAAAACTAAGAAAATTAATAAATATGTGATAAACTTTTCGGAGTATAAAACCAGACCATACAAAATGCAAGGGAAATCGGTTAAAAAACAGAAAATTGTATGTAAATTTACGAAAACAATTGTTTAAAACAATACATTTATACGGCCACCGAGCGTAACATCAGAACCGCGAAATTCATAATTTACAAATCCGGTATACATTGTCCTGCCATAACTGCGACTGAGTTTAAAAGTTAACCATCTTTTATCTAACGCAGGATTTGTAACTTTGCGCCATGTAAAACCAAAACCAGTTGTCCAATTTTCAAAGATTCTGAAATAAGCTTCTGGGGTTAAATCAATAAAAGCAACACCGTTCGGATTATCAAAAATCCAACTTGTCTTTATTGTTCCTGATAATGTCACATATTGCCATTGCCGACCAATACGGGCACCTGCATAATAAATAGTATTTGAAAACTCGCTCAGGTCTTTGTCTTCTGCAAAATCTATTCCACCAAATAAATCTGTTAAAACTGGTCCCTCGCCCCCTGTTCTGTAAACTAAACTCAGACCGATATTTGAAAATCCATCGTCTTTACCGTCAATGTCTTGTTGATATTTAATATCAGCAGCGAATGCAAGTCTGTTGTTCAAACCATAAGAAACTTTTTCTGTAACACGGGCAATATGACTCGACAAGTCAAGACCTGTGCGTGACATAAAATCACCCTGTGCTTCTAAAAACAAAGGATCTTCGGTATCAAGTGCAAGTTCAGCACGTGCGCTGGATAAACCAAGCAAAGGGACCAAAGCAAAGGCAAAGAAGATTTTTGCAAACTTTTTCATTTATATACTTCCTCTAAGCCTTTGAACTATATTTAAAACGCTACGATTGCTTGAAGACCGACTGATGTTTCACGATAATTCGAAATTCCGGCTGTCCCAACATAAGCAGGTGCAATTGTTGGTGTCCATGTATAAACATCTAAATCAGCTGAATCGGCTGTATCAAACACAGTTGTCTTGCCGTAAAGATTCAAACCAAAATTTTTCAATGGCTGCCATCCAAGTGTAGCCTTGATGGTTCCAGTTGTGTGCCAAGAATATGCACCTATTACACCTTCGACATCTAAATTCCAGTTTGGATCAAGCGCTGTGAAAAATCCAGCTCCGCCTTCGAAATAAGTTTGGCTTGAGTCGTTTGTTTCCATTGCCATGTAAACTGATTGAACATTATTTTCAATTCCGTTTCCAAATGAATTTGTGTCATAACTTAAAAAGAATAATCTGGCAAGCCCATAAATTGTTGTATCATTAACCTTATAGCCAAGTTTACTATCCAAAACACCTGCTTTGGCCATATCGGTCATAGATTGATAATAACCCCCAACAAATCCAATCCACTTTGCATTATCAACATATTTCCACTGTAAACCAAGACCCCAAACATCTATTTTACTGTCAGACATTTTATCTGTAGTAACTGTTGGATCAGCCCAATCAATTTTATAATCAGAATTCGAATAACGTAATGACCCAATAAATGAAAGATTATCTGTTAAACCAATACTGACGTCTTCTTTGATTGAAAATGCCGAAGACTCCCATTTAGCGCGTTGACCCGCCCATCCTGCATAGATACTGTCTATTGTAAAATCATATGAATTCGTATTCACAGACATATCTGTAACACTCAGCACATGACCTTTAAATGGTTGATAAAATGGGTGTGCAAGATTATATCTGCGTGCGGCATCTTTGCGGGCTTCACTTGCACGCATTGATTCACAATCATTTTCGCTTTTGCAATTATTATAACCTGTACGTTTACCTTGATAAACATAGTACAAATCCGGGGCTGGCTTTACATTATAAGTCCTGGTTGTACTGCGAGTTTCGTATTTTTTATATTCAGTCGTGCGAACAACGCCGCTGCGACTGTCTGGTCCATCTGACAGGTTTACAATACTGCCCTGGCTGGTTGAGACCGCGTTTACAGGTGCACACAGAACTGAATTAATTCCAAAAATTGCTGCCGCCCAAACGAATAAAGATAATTGTTTACGCAAGGTAAAATCCTTTTATTTTAATCTCTCTCGTGGGTGATTATATCATAAAAAATAGAAATTCAAAAGTCAATATTACAAAAAAAATGGCGCTTGTTTATTTGCACCATTTTTTATTCATTTTTTTGCCAGCAAAGCACTTTTTATCATATCCGCTGAAACCATTGCAATAAATGCACCAAATATAATATCTGATGGCCAATGAAGTCCCACACAAATGCGGCTTATCCCAATAATAATTACAACAGTCCAAGTAAACCATTTTATTCTCGGAAACAACAATCCAATCATAATTAAACCTGCAAAACTTGCTGTGGCATGCCCAGATGGCATTGAATTGAACGCCCATTCATTTGTAAAAGGATAAAAACCTGTTTGATCCAAGGCTTCGAAAAACACAGGTCTTTGACGTCCCAAAACATATTTTAAAATACCAGTTACAAGACTTGCTAAAACAATAGAGTAAAATACAAACAACACCTTGTTACTCTTTGAATATTCAATAAATTTATTAAAAATCTTATGCAGACTAAATCTGTTTTTATGTTTTGATTCTTTACTTTTTGTTTTTACAATGTTTTTAAGCAAAATTATCATCGCAATTACAAAAGATCCGATCAACCAAACTTTATAGTATGAAATTTTTCCAATAACTTCAAATCCTGACCATTCAAATCCGCGCAAGAAAATATAAACAGGTTTATCAAACCAAAATATACCAGCTAAAATTACAAGTGTCGCAATGACTGTCATAACGCCCAAAAATTTCCATTTGATATGATTATTTTTTGTTAAAAACATTTTATCTCTCCATCAGACCATTATAAACTTTCTGATCTATTAAAATTTTGGTTGAAATCGCATCTGACAAAGCGTCTTCGTCTGCCCCGGATTTGATTTGCGGACAACCTTTGCGAATATCAGCAACAGGAGTTGTCATATCTATGTTAAAATCTTTGAAGTTAAAATCACCATTACTCGCATTAACAAAAAATGCTTTTTGCTGGATTTCATTTCTGATATTTGAAAGACAAACTATTGGAAACACCCCTCTGCCATCAAGATCATGACCTCGACTGGTTTTTGCGGCACGATTCAATAATTCCAATTGCCCACCACCTTTTAAATCAATATAAGTCGCCAATCTTGCACTCCCCGCAGTTGGTGTTCCTACAATTGCGCCACGATTTGTTTCATAAAATGCTGCTGCTAATGCCTCTGCTGTACCATTTGTTGCACCAGACACCAAAACGACCACCGGCGCGTCTGTGACCCTGTCACCGCCGGCTACAACTTCTATCTCTTGCTTAGCAGTTTCTATAATTCGCAAAATTGATTGTTTGCCCATGAACAATCCACCCATTTTTGCGGCAGTATTTTCATCTTCGCCACCTGCACTGCGCAAATCCAAAACAATACCAGATACATTTTTATATTTTGACAAAGCTTCGTTCACTATACTCACAGAATTATTTGATACTTCATGTACTATTATATCTAAAATACCAAGATTACTTTTTGTCTTATCAGTACTTTCTATATTTTTAAATACAACGTCTGCATCAGCCATAACAATAGTTGCGCGCCGCAAAACAACGTTTCGTGGAGATTTATCACCTTCGCTTGCAATCAAAAGTTTAATTGTTCCAGAATTAAAACCTGAAAATTCTGCAGCCAAATCAGCATCGGTCATTTTTGAAACATCACGCCCATTTATTTCAAAAACTAAATCACTTTCTTTTAAACCATTATTATCTGCGGCAGAACCACGAACAATACCATTTATTCTGAAATTACCATTTTTATCACGAGAACCTTCTATGCCAGCACTTGTTAATAAACGTCCATCTTCGATTATCTCTGCTTGTTTTGAATATACATATTTTCCATTTTCATCAATACCTTGTAAAAACGCACTGACTACTGCGGAATACATCGCAGATTGGCTCAGCTTTGCAAAACTTGGGAGACGTTCTCTTAATTTTAAAACTATTGCTGTGGTTATTTGACCGAAACCTTGCCAGTCTGCAACGTCCGGTCGTGGCCAGTTACCAATTATTTTATCTTGCCAAACAAGAACAACACGATCATCTGTTGCAGCAATATGTGCATCTGGATGAATTTTTTCAAGTCCCTCAATCGCAACGCTGACATTTTTTCCAGACCATTTAACCGAGTCAAGTTTTTCAAAAATTTCAGCAAAATCATCTGACGTTTCAAAAACGTTTATTCCATCTTGAACAGCCATATCGCGACTAAATAAATCTACAGCCCGTACATTTGAAAAACAAAAAAACATTAACAATAAAATACTGGAAAACCGTGTTAAGGTTTTTCCATTATTTAACTTATGTAAGTTTTTGTCTTTTTGAAATGTCATTTATTATCTCTTAAATTAAAATGATACAAAACAACGTTTGAAATATAAATAGACGTCAGTGTTCCTATTATAATACAGAACATCATTGCCATTGCAAATTCACGTAAAACATCACCACCAAACAAATACAGAGCAGACATTGCCAAGAACGTTGTTGTACTTGTCATAATTGTTCTTACCAACATTTCGTTTACAGACAAATCAACAAGATCACTCTGGGGCATTTTATGATAACGTTTTGCATTTTCTTCGATACGATCATAATTTACGACTTTATCATTAATAGAATATCCAATTCCCATCAAGATAACAGCGATAGCTGTCTGATTAAATTCCAAACCCATAACACTGAAAAAACCGAACATTAAAATAAAATCCAAAACGAGAGATACCAAAGCACCAATTGCATACCCACCCTTATATCTGATCCAGATATAAATAGACATCAACAGAAATGAAAATACAATTGCTAAAATTCCACCGCGTATTAATTCACCACCGATTTTTGGTCCAACTATTTGAATTTGTCTGTAATCAACCTTGTCGCCCAAAATATCTTTGATTTCAGCAACTGCTTGATTTTGCTGTGTCTCGGCCGAACCACGTTTTAACCCAATACGAACTAAAATTGTGTCTGTTTCAGTTACACGCTGTAATTCTGGGCTGAACTTTGCCAAATCTGTACGAATTTTATCAATACTGTAATCTGCAGATTTTGGGGAAATTTCCATAGATATTCCACCAGCAAAATCAATACCATAATTCAAACCACGTGTAACCAAAGATATCAATGATATAACAACCAAGGCTGCTGACACCAGGTACGACAATTTGCGATATTTCATAAATGCTATTTTCATTTTTATTTCACCTTTATATAACCAATCTTTTTATTTTTACCGTTCATATAAGTATCTATTATCAATTTCGAAAGCGGTATACATGTAAACAGGGTTGTAATTATACCTATCGAAAGTGTAACTGCAAATCCACGGATTGGACCTGCACCGAATTGGAACAAAACCAAAGCACAAATAAGTGCGGTTACATTCGCATCAAGTACAGTTTTAAGTGCACGATCAAACCCAGTATCAATGGCACGAAGCGACGAACTACCAGATTTTATTTCGTCCCTAATTCGCTCAAACGGAAGAATATTTGCGTCAACCGCAGTACCAAGTGTAAGTGCAATTCCGGCAATTCCAGGCAAAGTAAGTGTTGCCCCCAAAAGTGCTGATACTCCAATAATCATCATAAGGTTAATCATCAAAACTATATCCGCCATAACACCAAAACCACGATAGATAAGTATCATAAACATAATTATAAATATGACACCAATTACTGCACCCATTTTTCCAGATGCAATAGTGTCTGCGCCAAGTCCCGCACCAACTGTTCGTTCTTCTATAACTTGTAATGGTGCTGGTAATGCACCACTGCGCAGTAAAACCGCTAAATCTTTGGCCTGTTGCAAATTAAATCCGCCACTGATTTGACCGCGTCCACCAATAATAGGTTCACGAATTGTTGGTGCACTGAGTACTTTACCATCAAGTACTATTGCAAATCTTTCATTCACATGATCCGTTGTAAGTTTTGCAAATCTGCGTGCACCAACAGAATCAAAATTTGTCGTAACAACAGGCATATTATTTTGATCAAATGATGCTTGGGAATCAGTCAATGATTCACCAGAAACTTCTATCCGAGAATACACAGGAACTACGGCACCACTGCTGCCGTCAAGATATGGTAAAAATTCCGTACCTGCTGGTGCACGACCACTTGCAAGTTGTTCAGGTGTAACATTTTCATTTACCAGATGGAATGTCATTTTTGCAGTCTGACCGATGAGATCTTTGATTCGTTCTGGGTTATCAACGCCAGGTAATTGTACTAATATATATTTACTGCCCTGTTGTTGAATCGATGGTTCTTTAGTTCCCAAAGCATCAATTCGGCGACGAACAATTTCAATACTGCGCGTAAGTGCATCTTTGGTTACTGCTTCTTTTTGACTTTCAGAATAATATACTGACAAAGATTGACCGTTTGACGCGATATCAACTGTGTCTCCAAGCTCTGCACGCAAGCGTCCTTTGGCTTTTGAAACATCATCTGAATCACGAATTACAACAGAAACCCCATCAGTCGTTTTACGCAAATCTGCAAAACGTATAATACCTTTCTCGCGGTTTATAAGTGCGGCACGTGTCGTGTCATAAAGTTGGTTTGCTTTTTCTTTGAACATAACATCTGTGTCAACCTCAAGCAATAATTGTGCCCCACCTTTAAGGTCAAGACCCAAACTTATTGGTTGTACCCAAGAAGGCATAAATTTAGACGCACCACCCCAAATTGTTGGCACAGCCAATAATACCCCGAACACGGCTATGAATATAATAACAAGCTTTTTCCACATGATATAAACCTTAGATTTATTAATTATGCAACGTTGATTACAGATTGTTTTGCGACATCAATAACAACACCTTTGGCGATTTCAACAGAAAGTTTATCACCGTCAATTTTTTTTACAGTTCCGTAAATGCCACCAGCGCACAATATTTTCGAACCAGATTTAATTCCTTCTAACATTTTATTGTATTCTGCCATTTTCTTTCTATTTGGACGAACCATAAAGAAATAAATTACTGCCAAAATAACAATACTATATACAACCAGACC
>CAZNTZ010000017.1:0-6826 GCA_964576135.1 uncultured Muribaculaceae bacterium
AGCCCACGAACAGGTTTCGATGTTGTTCAAGATGTGACAGAGCCAAGGTTGCGTCTGTATGTGACATCACGTGGTGTAAAAACATTCTTTACCCGTAAACGCGTTCATGGTCGTGATACTCGTATAATTCTTGGGGCTTATCCAAATGTTAGTATTGATGATGCCAGAGACAAAGTTTCAAGTGCGATTACGGCGGCATTAACCCCAATCAAAGTTCGTAAAAAGAATATGGAATTGGAAAAGGTCATCGGATTATGGCTTGATAAAAAAATCAGACGTGAAAAAAAATCCAAAGAAAAATTGGTTCGTGCGCTGGCTCGTCATTTCTCGTCATTTGCAGGAATAAAAATAGGTGACATTACAAATGTCCAAATTTCTGAAAGAATCGCATCAATTGCAAATGATTCTGGTGTAAATATGGCTAATAAAATGCTGGAATCAATTGGCAGTATAATGAACTTTGCAGTTGAATCCGGATTTATAGAGAAAAATCCAGCTGAAAAAATATCAAAACATCCTGAACATCCGCGTACATGTTCGCTCAGCAAGACTGGGCTTCGTCGTTTGATATCAGCTTTTGAACGCGAAAAAAACCCAGTTATCAAAAATTCTTTTTTAATGTTAGTTTATGGTTTTGCTAATCGGTCAGCTATTTTTTCTATGCAATGGCGTGATCTGGATTTTAATCAATATACATGGCGTGGTCGCCCACTGTCCGATAAATCGGTACTTTTACTCAGCGAATTGCCACAAACCGGTCGTTGGGTGTTTCCTGGTCGGGCCGGTGGACACTTAACAGATCCAAGACGCGCATGGGCAGAAGCACTTGTATCTGCAAAACTGGCTGGCGTTCAAATGGGTGATATATATAAATTAATGTCAAAAATGCTGGGTGAAACCCAAGATTCAGAAGATTTTAGGTTGAAAATGAACACGGTTTTAGAGTCTTTGACGACAAATAGGTAAATTTTTTCCTTAATTTCCGCACTTGTTATCGTTTGTTATAAATATTTGACAATAGGTGGCAAAAAATGCTATCTTGTGACAAGTCACTCTGATACAGGGACATAAAAGTTTAACAAAAATTAAGGATATAAAATGTCAACTCTTGAACAAGTTAAAAAAATAGTTGTAGAAAAATTGAACGTCGACGAAGCTAAAGTTACAGAAAACGCTGCATTCGTTGATGATTTGGGTGCAGACTCTTTGGACGTTGTTGAATTCGTAATGGAAGTTGAAAAAGAATTCGATATCACAATCCCAGACGAAGAAGCTGGTAAAATGCGCACAGTTGGCGATGCTGTAAAATATATCGAAGCTAATTCCAAGAAATAATCAAGGAACGCTTTGTAATTTTTTATAAAATACCTGTCTCTGTATATGGGGGCAGGTTTTTTAATCTGATTTTGGACACAATTTGATTACAGGTCAAATTTCTTGAAATTTATATTTAACCAGTGTAAAATCAGATAACAGTTTTACCAAAAACAAAAGGTTTAAAAATGAAACGCGTTGTAATTACTGGAATGGGCATAGTCAGTCCTGTTGGCACTGGAATTGAATATGCTTGGAAAAACGTTCTGGCCGGAAATTCCGGAATTCATAAAATAACAAATGTTGATGTTTCGGATATGTCATCGCAAGTCGGTGGTGTTCCAGCATTGGGCAAGGGCGAAGGTGAATGTGATTTTGATTTAATCGCAGACGCAAAAGAACAACGCAAAAATGATAAATCTGTTTTATACGCAATGGTTGCCGCCGATCAAGCAGTACGCGATGCTGGGTTGATTGATGATGCAACTGGTAAATTAAAAGCAAGTCTTGATGCAGAGCGCGCTGGTGTTTCAATCGGTGGTGGAATTGGTGGGTTGCAAACAATTTATGATACATGCGTTGATTTGCATACATCTGGACCGCGCGCGGTAAACCCATTCTTTATTCCAAAGGCACTTATAAATATGCAGGCCGGACAGGTTTCAATTAAATTTGGTTTGAAAGGACCAAATATTTCAATTGTAACTGCATGCGCAACCGGAACTCACTCTATTGGTGAAGGTACAAGATTAATTCAACATGGTGACGCAGATATTATGGTTTGCGGCGGTGCCGAAGCAGCGGTATGTCGTCTGGGAATTTCTGGATTCTGTGCGATGAAGGCATTGTCTAGTCACTTTAATGAAACCCCTGAAAAATCTTCACGTCCATGGGATAAAAACCGTGACGGATTTGTTATTGCCGAAGGCGCTGGTGTTTTAGTACTCGAAGATTATGATCACGCAGTTGCACGTGGTGCAAAAATTTATGCGGAAATCGGCGGTTACGGAATGTCTGGTGACGCACATCATATAACTGCACCAGCCGAAGGAGGCGAGGGTGGTTTGCGTGCAATGAAGGCGGCACTCAAAGATGCCGGCTTAAATCCAGAAAATATTGATTATGTAAATGCACATGGAACATCGACTGGGTTGGGAGATATTGGCGAATTCACAGCGGTCAAAACATTATTTGGTGATTTGCCAGTTTCAATGTCCAGCACAAAATCTATGACAGGTCACTTGTTAGGTGCAGCCGGCGCAGTAGAAGCAATATTTTGTGTAATGTCATTACGCGATCAGGTTGTTCCACCGACAATCAATATGGATGATCCCGAAGAAATAACAGTTGGGTTTGATTTGCCAAAAACAGCGAAAAAACGCAAGATAGATGCTTGTTTGAATAATTCGTTTGGTTTTGGTGGAACAAACGCATCAGTGGTTATTAAAAAGATTTAAATTTTTATCATAAAAGTTTTGATATGAAGAAAAAACGTAAACATTCCGCGCCGCGTCGCAGGGTGAATTTTACCGGCGGCAAAGCGTGGGGGCGTTTAGCATTTAGCGGAATCGCTGTGTGCGCTGTGTGCGCCGGTGCATATTTTATTGGTTTCAGATCTAATGTGCAAGAAGGTGCAACTGTCCAAGTTTCACGCGGTGTCAGCATTTCTTCTGTTGCGGATAAATTAAAATCTGATGGCTTTATATTTTCTGCCGATGTTTTCAAAGGATTAGTCCTGATTATGAGCGGAAATATCCAAGCAGGTGAATATGATTTACCAGCAGGTGCATCGGTCTGGAAACTGGCAAAAATGTTTTCAACAGGTGACATAGCCAGCACGACAATTGTTATTCCCGAAGGTTTAACAGTAAAACAAATCATCGGTGTTTTGAAAGATAACAAATCTCTATCTGGCCAAGCATGTACTGATAAAGACAAAATTGCAAAAACAAAAATAGATGATGTTAAAATAATACAGCCCACAGAAATAACCGAAAATCTGCCTTGTCCATCTGATGGAGAATTATTTCCAGATACATATCGTGTAGCCAAAGGTACTTCGCGTGCAGCAGTTATTGATTTAATGCGCACAAAAATGTCAGAAATTAAAAATGGTTGGGAAAAATCCGGCGGTCCAGCACCGGCACCACTTAAAACATGGAACGAAGTCATAACACTTGCATCGATTGTTCAAAAAGAAACACCAAAAGAAAGTGAAATGCCAGTTGTTGCATCGGTTTATTTAAATCGTTTGCGCCGTGGAATGAAATTACAGGCAGATCCAACAGTCGTTTATGCAATTACAAACGGACTTGGGGATATGCATGGTAAAACATTGTGGTCTAATTTTTTGAAACGTTCCAGCCCTTATAATACTTATACAAATTATGGTTTACCCCCATCACCAATTGCAAATGTTGGTCGCGCCGCAATCAGTGCTGTGTTGGCACCGGCTGATACAAATTATTTATTTTTCGTGGCTGATGGTACCGGTGGACACAATTTCGCCCGTGATTTGGATGAACATAATGAAAACAGAAAAAAGTGGCGAATTATCAAAGCAGAAATGAATAAATAATTTATTTATAAATTTTACAATGAATTCAAATAAAAATCCCGCATCACGCGGGATTTAAAATTTATAAGTTTTTTACTTTGTTTGCTGAGAACGTTGCTGAGAAGATTGTTCAATTGCATATAACTTTGCATTTATAAGATTCAAACAAGCGTTTGCGGGATCAGCAGTTGATAAATTTGATTCTGCACACTTATTACCAGCGGATATCTTGTTTGTTATTAAATAAGCATCAACACTGTCAACTGTGACTTTAACAGCTTTCTTTAAATCGCCCCATTTACGCGAAGAAACCATAGTATTCATTTTTGATAAATTATCGCGAACGCAATAAATAGTTCCGGCCTGATCTTTGAATCTGCAATCAGTTATTCCGCCGTTGTCAGTGCCAGAAGAGCTTGAACCATTACCACTTGATGCTCCGGCGGCTTCGTTCTGGGCAACCAGAACCGCTTTCTGTAACTGGGTCTGGAAACGTTTAACAGTTACATCCAAAAAGTCATATTGCTTTTTCATTTGTTGCGCAATGAGTGTTGTTTTTAACGCAATAACATTGTTCATTGTTTCTTTTTCAGATTGATTATCAGGATTCTTATTTTTATCACCAGTGTTGTAAATATGAATCGAGCATAATGCCAATTTTGGATTTATTGCCTGTGAAGTTGTTTCGTCATCTGTACAAGACACCGCATCTTTGTTGGATTTTATTTTGCCGTCGTTGTCTAAATTGACACACATTTTATTAGATGGTACAGATTTTTTTGTTGCCCATTGTTGCAATAATGTCAAATCACCACCATCAGCATTTCCAAAACAAAAACTTGTATCATCTTTCGCTTTGTTTCCTGTATATGAAACTTGGGCTTCTTGTTCAATCCACAGTTGTAAAGTTTCAGAATCTATACCAGACTGCTTTTTACGTTTTGCAAATAACTTTGAATTATCCAATGCATCAGATGCACATGCGACACGAATTCCACCCGACGATCCACGATCCATATCCAACCAATTTTGCTGAACATCATCTTGGTTTGACAACATTTGTAACAATTGGCAATGTGGCTGCACAGAAGAAATTTTAAGATTTTCATTGCAAGAATTTAAACATTTTGCTGTAGTAGAATTATCTCTGCAATTATTCCGGGGACATTCTTTTTGCAATTCATAATACTTTGTTGTCTTACTTGTTGTCCCAGCGGTTTCTACCTCGCATAAATATTTCCCCCAAACATTACAGGAACCGTTCAGCATCATATAAATATCTGTAATATCAACGCCCAATGCTTGGGCTTGGATAAGTGCATCATAAACTTCGTCAAGAACTGTATTGTATGGGTCAAAAAAAGCACCAGCTTTTTCTTTGAATGCTGCAACACGGGTTGGGGCGCGGCATCCGCTGCCGGATGAATCACAACCAGCATAATCAAAAGTTGTTTGCATTGCTGTCTTTGCAGTTTTAAGCGCTGCATTTACATCTTCTAGTTTTGATAAAATTTGTCCAGATGCTTGGTTACGTGCGAGTGTATCTGCGGAAACGCCACGATCAATTGCTGCTGATGTTTGTTCCGATACAGACGCTGCGGCTGTACTTTGCGCCATCAATTGTTTTTGTTCTTCAAGTGCTGCTTGGACTGCAGCTGCTGACTGTGCATTTTGATCTGCCATTTGGGATTGCATTTGTTGCAATTGCTGTTGCATGGCCTGCATCTGTGCGTCAGATTGTGCAGCAGAATTTGCATTCGCGCTTGCATTCGCAGCGGCGGCCGCCGCGTTCGCTTTGGCATTAGAACTTGCCACGAGTTGTGCCGCAATTGAATTCACCAAGTCGTCACCATACTGTTTGCAATTTGCATTTGATTGAACACATCCATTTACAATTGGCACTGCGACATCCATGCTTGTGCAACCACCGCTTGCACATTTTGGCGAAGCACAACGCAAAATTAAAGAATTACAATTACCAAAATCCGCGGCCGGTGCACCTTTGCCAGGATTTGCCATAGCATTCCATTGATTATTATTAAGTGCACCAATATTACCGGAAAAAGAAGTTAAATTACCACTCGCCGCATTACTTGTTATTGGGGCGTTTGCGGCACGCAAAGCCGACGGCACCACAAAGCATAAAGCTGCGACAATGAAATACAGGCGAAAATTTGATCTATTTGAAAACATTTCTCTCAGAGATTATTCTAACAGGTTTTGTAAATTAAAGCAAAGCAAAATGTATGATTTATAAACTGCAAAGCGCAATTAAGTTGATAATTGCGCTTTGAATTTAGGACACAAAAAAATCCGGCAATTTTGCCGGATTTTTTATTAGAAGTCCATACCAAACTTTACACCGAAACCTGTCTTGTCATAGATATCGGAAGTCAAGCTTTGCATAGCATACAAACCGACAACTTTTGATGGGTCGATGTTGTAATTCAAACCGACGCGTGCATCTAAATTGTCGTCTTCGCCAAGCCAAGCATACAACGAATCATTATCATACAATGTGTATGTCATGCCCGCTGTAACGTTCCAGTTATCATCAATGTTATACTGGCCATCCAATCCAAAATTCCATGTTGTTTCGTCATAGTTATATGCTGGTACATCATCATCGGTATATTGGTATTCAGCCGTAGCCGCCAATGTCCAATTATCTGCGACATAACCAAGTTTTGTTCCAACTCTCCAGTCATATGCATATGTATTAAAGCCATCATCTTTGCTATAAAGTTGTGCAACTTTACCGTATACATCTGCTTTCCAGTTCATATCATCAACATATCGATATGATAAGCCGAGTCCGAAATTATCCCATGAATAATCATTATCACCTGAACTTGGATAAAATGCCGAAGCAGAAGTGTTTAAGAACATCGACATTTTGTCGGTTACACCGTAACCAAATTCTTCGCTAATTCCGAATAATTCAGTGTCCGAATC
>CAZNTZ010000017.1:6836-14722 GCA_964576135.1 uncultured Muribaculaceae bacterium
GATGGACGATAAAGTGGGTTAAAATCATAAGTGTTCGCAGCATTCGCAGCAGTTGCAGCAAATACGGCAAGCAATGATGTCAGTGCTATTTTCTTCATAGTTCCTTCCTTTGTTTTTTGAATGGATTGGGACATAACAGTCCAAATCTCTTTCTGAATTTTACAACTAAGTTTAAATTAAATCAATAGGAAAGAATTTTGCAAAAACTAAATTTTTTTATTAAAATGCGCAAAGTGTTAACACCGATTCGAAAAAAATGCGCGTATAAGCGCATTTCTTATTTTATTGGTGGAAAACAATCTCCACCGGATGCAGGGCAACAATTAAATCCTTGGTCACCCATGTCTGTATAAGTTTCACCTGCACAACAACCATTGGAATCAGGTGTTTTTCCATCATCACAAGTCAGAGTAGAAACAGTTGTCACAGGTGCGGCTTCTTTTTGAAATGGATTTTTTACATTACCATTATCATCGTATTTCAAATTCAACACTTGTTCATTGTATTCTTTGGTTCCTTGTGTCAATGCTGCACCAGTTTTTGAATCCTTATATGTTCCACCGCCGGCGGCAATATATGCTTGTTGTTGAGCCCCTGTTTTTGATTGATATAGTGATGCTTGGCACATCATAACTGCGGTACGATAATCAGTAATACCTTTCTTTTGTAATTCTTCTGGGGATACGGCAACTTCACCAGTTTTTTCATTACAAATACCGGCCATATTGAAGGAACGAACTTGACCAATCCAAGATTCGTCAGTACCACCGCCAGATTGTGTTGTAGAATTCTCTTTGTATTTTGCATATGCTTGACTTGGCGCAGAAATCGCACATTTCATATTACTTGATGATGGATCACCACATGTAACAACCAAATCTGTTGGTGAATAAACAGTGATTCTTGTTCCTGCTGCAATTGAAAAAGGTGGAACTGTATTATCAAGCATATCCACAGCTAATTTTTGTGCAACCTTGTTCCATGCTGTTATAATTTCATTCTTTGCAAGTTCACTTGATCGCATATTTCCGGATTGTGTAACTGTGTTATTATCTAAATCAATTTGATTTACAAACTTATCCGAAATAGGGGCAATCATATTCACAGCAGCCGGAACGATTGCAGTAATCATTGGCATCAAGAATTGTTCCATGTAATCAGTGCTGCCGTAACCTGGAACACCGATACGTCCTTGGGAATCGCCACTGAAAGGTTCTGGACCGTTAAAGTTAAATTCAACACCATCTGGACGTATAAAACGATACCAATTTATTTTCATTCGCCCAATTGATTTATATGGTCCTGGTAAATCGCCAGTTACATAACCTTGCATGGTTGTGCCTGCTGGAATAATTATCGTTCTTCCGTTATCGGAATACACATTTCTATCAACAGTGGCGAGCACGGGCAGGCTGCTCATATTCTTTGGATCTGCACGAATTTCATTCACAATTGTAGCAGGTATAGGTTTATACTGACGCAAAACAAAAGTACGGTCATAAGGTACGCTTGAAACAGTAGAATCTGCTAATGAATTTGGGATTAAACTTCTCATATCTGGCGGTGCAGAAAATACATGTTTTGCTGTGCCACGTGCCGGTGATAATTCTTCGGACAATAATTGGTGAGCGCGGTTCACAGTTTTTTCTGTCGGTGGGTTTGAAAGCATTGGTATGCTTGCCCCAGCGTTTATAGTGTTAAACCCAATATGCTCTGCGTCTGAACCAATTTTCTTTGACGGATCTTTTTTATCTGTGATTATTCCAGTGTCTGGATTGTAATCACCAACAGCTGAGTCACAATTTTTGTCTGAAAAATTATGAAATTCATATCTGCCACCATTCGGTTTTATCCATCCCATTTGTGACCCAGAAAGATTATAACCCGGAAATGCAAATTCATAACAAGCCTCGTGGTTATCTGGGGTTTGTTTTTCTGATTTGGCTGATGGGGCAAGTGAAGGGGTATCAGCAAGTAATTCATTAACTTCTTCTGTTGTCATTGGTGCACTTGGTTGTACAGAAGTTTTATCAGTATCAGATTTTTCAGAATTTGTAATTGGTTGTGCCACAACTTCTGGTTTAACTTTTGATTTTGTTGATACAACCACAGGGATTCTTTCTAATTTTGAAAGTTTTGCAGAAGCCGCTGCTGCGTAATAAGTAATTTGTATTTCTGTTCCTGTTTTTGCAACATCAGAAATTGGCTTCCAATCAACAGTGATAATACAAGAAACTTTTTGGGATATCAGACCTATATTTGTGCAAGTTGAACGCAAATTCATACCTGGAATATTTTCTGAAAATTTAACAAGTGATACTTTGGTATCCGCACTTGCCGAGACGTTGATTTTTATAGTTTGTGCTTCGTTTACATCAGATTCTGTCCAATCCACTTGTGATGGATTTAAATCAAGTGTTACATCGGCTGTCGCGCGCGCCACTTCTTTGTTTTTTACTGCTTCCCCAGCTTTGTTTTTATTACCACCGATAAGCATTGCGAGTAATATTATTACAACCAAAAATGCAGCTATCAGAAATAACCACTGAATATGATGTGGTGTATTTTTTTTTATATCTGAAAAAGTCTGACTTATCTTATTTGCCATTAAAAACTTCCGCCTGCGAATTTAAATGTTTATTGAATTCTGACCACATGGCATGATGTTCCAGAAAATTTCAGCATTTGATCGCACAGTTTTTGTGCAGAATCAATATCACTGAATGGGCCAACACGCAGACGATATAAACGTGCCGCACCACCAGATGAACCTAAATCTCCGACACCTGTTTCGTCTACGGCAAAGAATACCATGTCACGATAAGGAGTTAAAATTCCTTTACCATCTTCGCCAGAGAATTTCGCCAAAAGACCAGTCCAATAATCATTTAATGATTTAACTGATGTATCAGATTTAAGTTCAACAGCAACGCCAGTCTGATTGCTTGTGATAAGCGGAATGTTACTTTGTGGTAAATAAGACCCGGCAGTATTACGTTCCGTTGGAACCATATTAAGTCCTGATGTTCCACCAGCAGTTCCAGAAACTTGAGTCGTTACAGGGCTTGTTCCGTTTCCGTAATAGTTTGCAACAGGGGCTGTTGCGACACCATTCGAAGCAGGTTGTCCGTAATATGCAACGTTATTAAGTGATTGGCTGGATGCCATACTTTGTGCAACATTTGCCTCTGCCAATGCCATAACTGATTTAGTATCTGCAATCATAAATGGCTTTTCACGTTTTTTGATACAAACAACACGTTGACCACTGCGCAGAACCATATCACCAACTGATTCAACAATAAGCAAGCGACCATTTTCACCATCTGTTCTGAATCCAACCGGGGATTCACCACCTTCAATCAATATTGATACAACAGGGCGTTGTGTCATTGCGATAACTTTGTCACCAAAATCAATATATGTAAATATTCTGTCGCGCCATACGCGTTCTGGTGCGATTACATAATCGTCCGGATTTGGAACAAAAATATCCAAATCAAATCTGAATTCAGATGGATCAATTTTCATTGATTTTATCCAACCGTAGTCTTCACCATCTGCACCAACCACTGATGAGTCTGAGCTAGACGCTTTTTTAAATATAGAATTCATACCAGATGTTTGTGCATTACCACTGCTTGTGCTTGTGTTTGGCAAAGTGCTGCGCCCATCAAGTACAACATCAACCTGGGAATAAGTAATTTCCGAAGAATTTGCAGGTTCAGAACGTAAATAGAAAATATATTTGTTTCCAGATTTTCCGGTTACAATAAGGTTTGTATCTGAACCTTGATTATCAGGTGAAGGTGTTACGAACATTGAACGACCACCTTTTTGTGGATCGAATTGAAACAATCCATCATTACCAACAACACCGTCATCAATTACTTCGCCGGTGGGCAAGTTTATCATTGTTACCATTCCGTTACGCAGTTTAACTGGTAAAACGCTGCCTGCAGTCCAAGTTAACTGAGCATATCCAGGTTTTACAGAACCTGTTGACATGTTTGCCTCTGGATTATCCCAAGCGTCTTGGACACCGTCAGTTGCATATAAATTGCCAGATGCAAAACACAAAGTCAAAGGCATGATTAAAAAAGTAATAAATTTCTTCATAATATGTTTCCTTTCCAAAACATTAAATAAAGTCAAGTGGGTCCGATCCACCTTGTTCAATCGTATATTCTACGATTTGCACCCCCAGCGGATTTGTAAGTCTGTCAGACCGTTTTATAGTATCTGCAAACTTTAATCCCAGGACGATTGTATAATTTTTTGTAAATGCTTGTCCATCATTATTTGTACAGAAATAACTGAAAGATACGGCGTATCTGGAAATTCCAGATTTGTCATTACTGACACTTCGTGGTTCTATCGGTTTTGTAAATTCGACAGGGCATCTGAATTCAAATGATGGTATATCATTCATCAAAGCAACCCACATTCCAGTTTGTGAAAACTTTGAATATACCTCTGGGCTGGACCAAGAATAAACCATTCCGTCAGAGTAAGCACCCCATTTACGCTGCATAGCAGTGGCATTTGGTATAATCTCATTACGCGCTTTGATGTATTCTTTGATAAAATTTTCTTTGTAAAGTTCTATATTACTTGATGATGGATAATACGTTTTGATTGATATTTCGACATTATCACGTGGATTTGTTGTAAGAAAAAATACTTGGGTTTTTGAAAGCGGTGTAAGCCGAGATAATGTTAGTATCAAAACCACCACCACGAGCAACGCCGCAGCGAAAACAAAAGTCATAAGACGCGACATTAAAACCGGCGGTTCAAGCTGATTATTCACTTTCTCTCTTTCCTGTTTTTTGATTCTAATAAATTTTTACATTACCGTGCAAGGGAAAAATTATAATCATCAAAGGGCAAATGACGGTTTCGCAGTAATTATTATGAATTATAGTTTGATAAATTCATATTTTTTCTTGACAACTCTGCGGTTTGACTTTATAGTGATGTGGCTTTCTGGAATTTCAGAAAGGACAAATAAGCACGGATTTCTGCCTAAAATCGCGGAATTATAATCCCTGGTAAAGCCAGAGGAAATAAGTCCCCAGGGTGAGGTCTACGCAAAAAAAATAAATTAAAACAAGGGGTTGTCATAATGCCGACAATAAACCAGCTGATTCGGAAACCTCGCAAGAAAATTGCGAATCGGTCCAAAGCACCAGATATGAAATCAAATCCACAGAAACGTGGCGTTTGTACTCGTGTTTATACTACTACTCCGAAAAAGCCGAACTCTGCGCAACGTAAAGTTGCTCGTGTTAAGTTGGCAAATGGCTCCGAAGTTACATCATATATTCCAGGTGAAGGTCACAACTTACAAGAACACAGCGTTGTTATGATACGCGGTGGTCGTGTAAAAGACTTGCCGGGTGTAAAATATCATATTATTCGTGGTGTTTTAGATACTCAAGGTGTGAACGCTAGAAAACAAGGTCGTTCATTGTATGGTGCAAAGACAAAGAAATAATAAACAACATTAAATGATGTTGAGTAATCGCGAAAAGCGGTGAAGAAACAAAGGAAGAAAATATGTCAAGACGTAATCGTGCAACCAAGCGTGAGATTTTACCAGATTCTAAATATAATAATTTAGTTGTCGCAAAAACTATAAATATGGTTATGGAAGACGGTAAAAAAGAAGTTGCTGAATCAATTGTTTACGGCGCATTGGAAAGATTGAAAAAAATCACCAAAGACGGAAACGAATTGGTTATGTTCTTGGACGCTATTGACAGTGTTAAACCAAATGTCGAAGTCAAAGGGCGTCGTGTTGGTGGTGCAACATACCAAGTTCCAGTCGAAGTTCGTAAAGATCGTCAACAAACATTGGCACTGCGCTGGATTATCGGATTTTCCCGTAAACGTGGCGAACGCAGCATGGAAGAAAGATTGTTTGCAGAATTGCGTGATTCATTAGGCGGAAATTCGGCATCGATAAAGAAAAAGATTGATACACATAAAATGGCTGATGCGAATAAAGCATTTGCTCATTTTAGATGGTAATAGTAAACAAAGTAACAAAAGTAATACAAAGACCAGGAATAGGATAAACAAATGTCAGTTGGAAAAACCGCACCTTTGCATATGTATCGGAATATTGGAATTATGGCGCATATTGACGCCGGAAAAACCACAACATCCGAACGTATTCTTTTCTATACCGGTAAAAATTATAAAATTGGTGAAGTGCACGATGGTGCCGCGACTATGGACTGGATGGTTCAGGAACAAGAACGCGGTATTACAATTACATCGGCTGCGACTACATGTTTCTGGCGTGATCATCGTATCAACTTGATTGATACTCCGGGCCACGTTGACTTTACAATGGAAGTAGAACGCTCGCTTCGCGTACTTGACGGCGCAGTTGCTGTTTTTGAATCAGTATCTGGTGTTCAACCGCAAACTGAAACTGTATGGCGTCAGGCTGATCGTTATAATGTTCCACGTATTTGCTTTATTAATAAAATGGATCGCGTTGGTGGAAACTTCTTCCGTTGTGTTGATATGATTCGTGAACGTTTGGGTGCAAATCCATTGGTTTTGAATTTCCCAATTGGTGAAGAAGCAGACTTTAAGGGTGTTGTTGACGTTGTTACCATGAAAGGTGTTATTTGGGAAGATGAAACAGGCAGCAATCCAATAATTACAGATATTCCAGAAGAATTGCGCGCCAAGGCCGAAGAATTACATGGAAAATTGATTGAAGAAGCTGTTACCCAAGACGAAGCCATTATGGAATCGTACATGGAAGGCAAAACACCTGACGAAGCAACAATTAAATCATTGTTGCGCAAAGGAACAATTGCCCAGGCTTTCACACCAGTTATTTGTGGAACAGCGTTTAAGAATAAAGGTGTTCAACCATTGTTGGATGCAGTTATTGATTATTTGCCGTCACCTGTGGATATCCCAGCTATCAAGGGACACAAAATGGATGGTGAAACCGATGATGAACGTCATCCAAATTCTGATGAACCATTCAGTGCATTGGCGTTTAAAGTTGCAAATGATCCGTTCGTTGGAAACTTGATGTTTATTCGTATTTATTCGGGTAAATTATCATCTGGTTCTTATGTTTATAATTCTACACGTGACAAACGTGAACGCGTTGGCCGTATGTTGCTGATGCACGCAAACAACCGTGAAGAAATCAAAGAAGCATTTGCTGGTGATATTATTACATTGGTTGGTTTGAAAGATACAATCACAGGCGATACACTTTGTGATGAAAATAAACCAATTATTTTGGAATCTATTCGTATTCCAGAACCTGTTATGTCAATTGCTGTTGAACCAAAGACAAAAAATGATATTGAAAAATTGTCACTTGGTTTGCAAGCTTTGGCAAAAGAAGACCCATCTTTCCGTGTAAAGGTTGACGAAGAATCTGGTCAAACAATTCTGTCAGGTGTTGGTGAATTGCATTTGGAAATCTTGGTGGATCGTTTATTGCGTGAATTCAAAGTTGACGTTAATGTTGGTGAACCACGTATTGCATATCGTGAAACATTCCGCAAAACAATCGAAGAAGATTATACACATAAAAAACAATCTGGTGGATCAGGTCAATACGCCCAGGTTAAAATTAAATTTGAACCATTGGAACCAGGTTCTGGATATGAATTTGTGAACGAAATTGTTGGTGGTACTGTTCCACGTGAATATATCCCAGGTGTGGAAAAAGGATTAAAAATTGCCCAGAATACAGGTGTTTTGATTGGGTATCCAACAGTAGATTTCAAAGCAACATTGGTTGATGGAAAGTATCACGAAGTAGACTCTAACGTATTATGCTTTGAAATTGCGGCGCGCGCCTGTTTCCGTGAGGCTATTAAAAAAGCTCAGCCGAA
>CAZNTZ010000018.1:0-13353 GCA_964576135.1 uncultured Muribaculaceae bacterium
TTTTTCTGGGATATTTATCACTTACCATTTTTTGCAGTGTGACTGCGATTTGCTTTCTGTTCATACCCGCCAATGGCGGTGGTGGTAATACAAACATTTCAACCATAAATCCGCCAAGTTTCATAACATGAAAAAGTTGGGCAGCCCAAGATCGTTCATATGCACAATATGGTGGTTGGGTCATTTTACTGTTTGCAAAATAAGCATAATCATCCGCCAATTCTTGGTCTGGGATTGGTGAACCGTCTTTGTATCTGTAAAATATTGTAATTGGCTGAACAGTGATATCCATATTTTCAACTAGATTAAACATTGTACTTTTGAAAGGTAATACATAAGTTCCTGATGTGGTCGTACCTTCGGGAAAAATAAACATTGGATATTTTACACGTTCCATTGTTTTTGTTATGGCATCTAATGCACGATTTGCCGCAGCTGGATCGCGTTCTATAGATATAACACCAAACTTTCTTGCCACAAATCCAACCAGTGGCCATTTTTCGATTTCTTTTTTACCAAAGAAAGACCCACCAAAAGTCGTAGCAAAACTTGCAAATTCAAATATAGAAATGTGATTTGCAACAACCAATAATGGACGATTTTTTGATATAGTTCCATGACAACGAATACTAAGCCCCATAAGTTTCAATTCAATATACATAAAGAATTTAAACAATTTTACACCGGCCAAAGATCCAGATTTAACAAACAATCCAAAGAAAGCAAATACCGGAACTAAAATCCAAAATGTAATAAATTTAATAGTTGCAATAATTGTTCTTATCATATTTTTCATTCTGATTCTCTTGATTCATCTTCTACTACTTCGGCATCGGCGACTTCGTCCGGCTTTAGCATAAATTTGGCGATTGCTGCCATTGCAGTGAATGGCAAAGTTAATAATTTACCAAATTTTTTAAGTGCACCTGGTTTGATTGTTAAATGTTCAAATGCAGTTTCAGAACCTGCAAAATGTTTCTGATATGCTTTGGAAATCATTTTGCTTTGCAATGTCACGAATACATCATAAGTGTTAAATGGCGCATCTAAGAATACACCTTTGCCAAAGCTGGCGCCCAAACGCAAGTATCCCTTAATCAATGGGGTCATTTGTGATTTTGCGATATCTTCATCAACAAATGCACGTGGCAAAATATTCATACGCGATAATTTTGGGTTTACACCTTCGGCAAAATTTTCGGTCAAAACGGTTGCACGTAATGATAACGGTGCCAAGTGATTGTAATATAAATATGAAATTGCCTGTGCGCTCAGCGCTGGTTTTGTACCAACCCATGATGCAACACCAAACAATACAACGATTTTATTCTTTGAAATATAATCTCCCAACCCCAGCCATAACATCCGCATGACCAATCCGTTTTCACGGTATTCTTTATCAACGCATGCACGTGACATTTCACCAATATTGCCACGAACTTTTTTGATTTTTTTCAAATCAAATTCTGTTTCTGTATAAAATCCACCCAATTTTTCCGCGGCCGCACGATCAATAATACGATAAGTTCCTACGACAACCCCGTTATGAAATACACCCATATAATCCGCAAAACGGTCAAAAGAATCGTATTCTTCGCGCAATTGTTTTTGTTCTTCGGTTGCTGACGCACCTTCTTCTTCTACAAAACAACGATATCTCAGTTGACGGACTTGCTTTCGCTCTTCCTTGTTCTTGGTTAAACGTACTTCGTATTCACGAATTTTGATTGTCATTTATAAATCCTTTTGCATTACGCATATGTGCAAGATTACCAAAGAATTATTTATTTCGCAACGATTTTATACCTGTTATTGCTGGTTAAAATAATTTCATAATTTTCTGGAAATTTAAATTTAATAATGTAAGAACCTGGGTTATCCATTTGCCACCCAATTACGAATTTTGACAAAGCACCATGAGTCAACCAATCAGCAATTTTTTCTTTTAAAATACCACTGCGCCCTGAAATAATTCTGTATTCAAATTTATTTGGGTAATTATCGTGCAGAACTTGTAAAATTTCTTGCCAAACTTCTTCGACAGTTTTGAAATGACAGTCAAGATATCTCATTTTAACTTTTCCGCCAACAATCCAATTGCAACCGCATAAGAATTAGAATTATTCCAACGTTTTATTATATAAAAATTCGGATAAACCAAATATCCAACTTGAACATACCCAGGTGTTGCAGCGTTTGCATCAATCTGTGCAGGGTCGCAAATCATACCGGCTGTCATTTCACCAATTGGCGCATCCGTTACACCAAATGCGCTCCATTCATTCAAAGTCTTTTTTGTCTTTCCGTCACACAGTGACATATCAAAATTAGATGGTAAATTTACTGGTCTTAATATCTTTTCATAACGATTCCAACCCATTTTCGACAGATAATTTCCAGCAGAATACATAGCATCGGAAATATTATGAATTATATCAATTTTTCCATCATGGTTTCCGTCTGCACCATATTGTTCAAGCGTTGTTGGAATAAACTGAAAATGCCCCATTGCGCCGGCCCATGATCCGGTCAAATCTGAAATTTCAACCTTGTCCTTGTCAGCAAGTTTCATCAGTGAGAATAATTGATTTGTAAAAAATTCTTGGCGACGCCCATCGTAAATCAGTGTTAAAAAAGCGTCCGATAATTTATATTGTGCTTTGAATACACCATAATTGGATTCCATTCCCCAAAAAGCAAGAATTACATTTCCTGGAATACCATATTTTTGTTCTACCCTGTTTAACAGAGTTGGATATTTCTTTTCCATCTGGCGACCAACTTTGATACGATCTGCGTTTACAGCACTGCCCAAATATTGATCAAGGCTTTTTTTGAATTCTGCTTGGTTTTGATCTTTTCTGACTATACCTGGGATGAAAGCAGATGGTTGAATTACTTCATTTATAGTATGATTAGAAACACCCATTTCAATAGCACGATTTTGAACGTCATTCAAAATTGTATACCAACGATCCATATCAAATTCACCGCTGTCGGCAAATGACGAAAATGGTATTAAACAAACAGTAAGTACAAGCAGATATTTTTTCATAGCCATATAATAACATATAAAATTAACATTGCATTAAAAACCGCATTACTGCGGTTTATTTATATTAAAATGCGTATTTGATTCCTATGTGCAGACCAAATGATTGCCAATCCGCAGACTTTAACGAATCTTGGATTTTTTCAGTATGTGCATCTATTGTTTCCAACATTGGATATCCGTTTGTATCCAAAACATACTGACCATCAGAATCCAACATATAAGTTGTATATGATGCGACATATAATTCACCACCAATTTTGCCAACGTGGAAATAATTTGTATCAGCCTTTAATGCCAATTGAATTCTGTCAGACAATTTTAAATTATATTCAATTTCTGCACGGTATGAATATGCACTTGTGTCACCTTCGTCGATAAAGCTTGGGTTTTGTTGCCAATCTGTACGATTTGGCCAAATACCTTCGGATGAATATTTTGGCATACCCAATTGAACATAAAAACGTAATTTATCAGCAAGTGTCATTTGTTTTTCAACTTCTAAACCAACGAACATACCACTCCACGTTGTATTGTAAATATGTGTTGTTCCTTCGACCAGGACCGGACCATCACCACCAATAATTACGCATTCGCCAGAATCAACACCCCAAGGAACAGTACCCAAAGTCGGCGTATAATCACCAGTTACCAAAGTGCATGTACCATCACCATTTGGTGTACATATTGGTGCACCACCAGTATCTGTTTGAACAATTTTAATATCTTCTGGACTCATACAGACCTGATAATAATTATCTGGTAAATTTCCAGAATCACCAGGGGCAACAGAATAATAATTACCTGCATCATCACCAAATAAATAATTTCCGTTTTGGTCCATCAGCGGCAAATATATACCTTGATTTGGATAAAAATGATTACTCATCTCTAAATTATGATGAAAAATTTCATATCCGAATATTGGTGATAATTTCCATCCACCCAAATCCCAAACATTGCGCGCACCAATTCCGAAACGCATATAATCTGTCTTACCAGACATGTCACCAGCAGAAATTGTAAATATCCCCTCATTCGGGTTTGACCAATCATACGGCTCTAAATCATAATCAATTGATTTTCCACCGTGTGAAAGTGTTCCAACACGATATTCACCGACTGCAAAAGCGTCAAAATTACGAATTTGGAAATTATAACGTGCGTCAACACCAATTTCTTGCATTACCATATCATTCCATTCCAATATGGAATTGACGCCGGTTTTAAAATTAAAACTTGCATATCTTTGGGTATAATCTGCAGATAAAACCCAATCAGGATCAGATGTCGATGGCATAGCGATACCATTTGGTGTCATAGTGCCATATGTTTGCGGTGATGTAGCTGCGGATTGTTGATAAACATAACTTCGCTGACCCAGAATATATCTTTGCCCGCTTTGTCCAATATAATTAGCAGATACAGCCCCAGAATCATTTGCTTGAACATTATTTCCACCAGCAGATCCAGCAGAATTTTGATAATACACGGGCACCCCTTCGCGCGCAGCAATCGCAGCGATTGGGGATAAAAATCCCAACGAAACAGCCAGAAATTTGATTTTCATACTTTTCCTATGGTGATCATTGTATCATAAATCGCGTATAAAAAAAAGCATTTGATTATTTTACCTTGCATTCATTTTTTTTATTGCTAACCTTTCGCCCAGAGGTGGGAAAATGATGAACTTTCAAAACATAAAAACAAATTTCGTAAAAATTTTAATTGGCACTCTCGGTTTAATACTAAGTATTTTAATTGTGCTGAGCATATTATCCGCAATCAGCGGCAAACGTGGTGAAATTACCGCGACCGGTGAATGCGTTGCAAAAGTAGACAAAGATAGAACCGCAATCAATTTAAATATTCGTGTTTTGGATAAAAATTCTGGCACAGCACTTAAATCTGCCCAACAGACTGCGGACGGTTTGATAAATTTCGCAAAAACATTAAATGACCCTTCATTACAAATGCAAACTCTGCGTCTGGAATCCTATGAAAAAACAGAATGGAATAACGTAACACAAAAATCTGTCTCGCTGGGTTATGAAACAACAATCGTTCTGGAAATATCAAGTACTGAACGACAAAACATAGAACATATTTTAAGCAATTTACCATCTGCAAATGTTTATCCAGAAGGATTACGTATGTATTCTTCACCAGAGAAACTGAAACCAGCAATCGAAAACTGTCTTGCCAAAGCAGTCGAAAACGCACGTAACCAAGCATCAAAAATTGCAAACGCAGATGGTGCAAAAATAGGAAAAATGATTTCAGCGCAATACGGAACATCAAGCGATGATGGAAATTATCGACCGATACCGATGATGGCAAAAATGGATGCAGAATCAGTAAGCAGCGGTCTGGTATCCAAAGATTCTGAAATAACTATTTCGGTCACCGCAGCTTTTCAGACAAGATAAAAATAAAAAGGTTTGGAAATTTCCAAACCTTTTTATTTTTAGAAACGAACTTTTTCGATTAAATTTTTGAACATTATTTTGAATTTATACGCGTGTCCATTAACCACAAAATTATTTTGTTTTGGATTTGTTGCATCATGATTTATTGGCTTATATTCAAGTTTTATTCCCTTTTGTTTTAACATATTATAAATTTCAGGGTTACATCCGGCCAAATCATATTCTTCGGCATAAACAATTCTGACAAGCCCGACCTGCATTAAATTTTTCAAACATTCGCTGCATGGTTGGGTTGTGCAATAAAGTGTTCCGCCTTTCATATTTCCGGTTTCTTTGGCGGCAAATATTGTTGCATTCATTTCAGCATGAATTTCGAACGCTTTTGAAAAATTATGATGTTCTTCACGATTGAAATTTGGATCTGTTTTTGGCGGAAATAATTCATCACAATTTATACAACCTTCGGGAGTTCCGTTTATTCCGGTTGAAATAATACGTTTATCTTTTGTAACAATCGCAGCAACCTGACGCGATACACAATGCGAAGCACTCGCCATATCAAAAGCCATTTTCAGAAAAATTTCATCCCAATCTGTTTTTTTACCAGTGTATTTTTTTGAAAAATTCATCATTTTATCTTTCCTTTGTAAGTAATGTTTTGTTTTGAATTTCTGGTATTCTAAAACGCGCTATGGAATTCAAACGTCCTTTGCTGATTTGCAAAGCCAGTATTGGATAACGCAAAGTGTACCAAACATCATATAATTCTTCGATTAAATGATCACGATCAAGTTTGTTACGATTATGTTTTGACAATTCTTGGGCAAGTTCCCCAAGTTCTTCTATGGTGATTCCGATTTGGAATTTCAAACCGTTCTTATTTACAACTTTGCGTGCTAATTTATTTAATTCAGTATTAAAATCTTTGGTTGGATTGTAATCAGTGACTTTGAATTCACGATTATATGTTCTTGATATTTTATTCCAACCAACGTTTTCAATTTCTTCCCATTTTATATCAAGTGCATTTATTGGATGCCACAGAACCTGCAAAGTATCTACTATTTCTTTGGTGATTTTATATATATTCGGCTGATTCATATTGTAATCACACAATGCCGAAGATAATTGATTGAAAACTTTGATGGCAACGTTAAATTCGTATTTTACGCCGTTTTGAATAATTTTACCATCTTTGTTTGTTATATTCGCTTGTGCAATCAAGCGCTGGGACAAGTCTTTTTGTTTTAATGAATAAGATTCAGACAGGTAATACATCTTTTTGACCTTTGTTCTAAATCTCTCTAATTTTTATTCCCTCCGTTGTTAATCTACATTTCTTTTGGCACCCTCAGCCCCATCAAGTCAATTGAACGACTTAATACTTCCAAAGTTCTTTCTGCGATCCATAATCTATGTTCTTTGATATCTGGATTAACATCGTCACGTAAAATCGGGCAATTATGATAAAAAGTATTCGCCAATTGGCATAAATCATACGTATAGTTTGCCAATATACTTGGATCACGTTTATCAAATGCTGAATTCAGTGCGCGTTCAAAATCAAGTAAACCCAGTATTAAATCTCTTTCTTCGTCTAATAATTTCGTATCATGATTTTTGATTTCTGATTTTTTTCCAGCCTTGGTCAAAACTGAATTCAAACGAACTGCTGTATATAAAACATATGGTCCTGTACGCCCTTCGAAACTTGTAACAGATGCCGGATCAAAAACATAATCCGATTTAATATCATGCAATAAATCATTAAATTTAAGTGCAGCTATTGAAATTATTTGTGCTGTATCATTATCTAATTTTTTACCAGATTCTGCTATGCGTGCATACACTGCTTCATCAACCATTTCAATTATATCCGTCAACCCAGCCGCATTACCGTCGCGTGTTTTGAAAGGTTTACCATCTGCACCATTGATTGTTCCGTATCCAATATGTTCCATATTTTTACGCGAATAAATTCCAGAAAGTTCAGACGCACGAAATAACTGTTCAAAATGCAAAGATTGCCGTGCATCAGTAAAATATATAATTTTATCTGGGTTATCAGTAATTTTACGACAATACACAGCCGCCAAATCAGTCGAATCATAAGTATCCGCACCGCGAGAGTCTGTCCACATATAAGGGGGCATTGGCGCATTATCAGATTCTGTTTTCAACACTATAATTTCTGCACCATCAGATTCTGTAATTAAATTCTTATCACGCAAAATCTTTTCAACATCTGATAAATATTTTGCAGCATTTCTTTCACCAAAATTATAATCAAAAGGTAAAATACCCAAACGTTTTACCAGCGCATTCATTGAATCCATAGATATTTTTAAAAACTTTTCATACACAGAAAAGTATTCTTGGTTACCATCTTGGAATTCTTTTTTAATTTTGTGAACCCTGTCTAAAAACTCTGGATCTTCTTTGGCCAATTTACTTGCCGCTGGATAGAAAGAGTCAAGTTCAGATACGTTTATTTTATCAACATCAATTTTATTTTTTTCAATCCATGCAATCACCAAAGCCATTGGTTTTCCCCAATCCCCTAAATGATTCCATGAATAAATTTTGTGACCCAATGCACTTGCAATACGATTCAAAGTATCACCAACAATTGATGTACGTAAATGCCCAATGTGCAACGACTTTGCAACATTATATGCACCGTAATCCATATCAATGATTAACTTTTCTTTAACTGGGCTTATTTTTATATTATCAAGCGACTGTGTAATAAAATCATTTTTCAATGTTATATTAATGAAACCAGGTCCAGCGATAGAAGCCTTTTCTACAAATTCTAATTCGGAAATTACTGATATCAAAGATTCAGCAACAGCACGCGGATTCTTACCAAATTGTTTTGTCAAAACCATTGCGGCATTTGTTGCAAAATCACCGAATGCACGATCCTTTGGGATATCCACAGAAACATTTGATAAATCCACAGAAGCAAGTTCTGGCAATTTTTCCAGTGCATATCTTATTTTTTCTGAAACGAATTTATAAAGATTCATTTTTAATCCCAGTTAAAAAACAAACCCGCGAACACCGCGGATTTATTTTTACTTAATTACGACGGCATTTTGGTTTCTGTAAACACAACATGCTTGCGCACGCGTGGGTCGTATTTGCGCATTTTCATCTTGCCCTGAGTATTTTCGGACTTTGTGTTCTTAGTCTTTGTATAAAAGAATCCTGTTTCTGGATTGTTCATCTTAATAACAATCTTTGCTGCTTTCTTACTTGCCATTTTTTTTACCTTTATTATTGCCCGGTCATATTAGGGCAATATTTTATGGAAATCAAGATTTTTTTGTTTTAGACTACAGTTTATTGTTTTGGGGATATGGCGAAATTGGTAGACGCGCTGGATTTAGGTTCCAGTGGAGAAATCCATCAGAGTTCGAGTCTCTGTATCCCCACCAATATTTTTACAGGTATTATAATACCGCATACAATTTTCTTGACTTTTCCGCTATCTTGGTGCACAATCGGCCAGCAAAAACAACAAAAGGTTTAATATGACGACTAAATCGTTAAAACAAAGCGAATTGGAATCCAAGTGGATTTTAATTGACGCAGAAAATATCGTGTTGGGACGCCTTGCTGCTTACGCTGCAACAATCCTGCGCGGAAAGAACAAGCCAACTTACAGCCCAAATATGGACTGTGGGGATCATGTTATTATTATCAACGCTGACAAAGTAGCTTTGACAGGAACTAAGGCTGATAAAACAAAATTCTTTTGGCACACCAATTGGACTGGAAATTTGCGTGAACGTACTTTCGGTCAAATGCGCGCTGAAAAACCAGAAAAATTTGTTTTCAATGCTGTAAAACGCATGATGGGCCGTCGCACAGCAGTTGCGTTGGCAAATCAACGTCTCAAGAAATTGCATGTCTATGCAGGTGCCGAACATAAACACGCCGCACAAAACCCGGTTGTTGTTGATTTCGGATCACTGAATCAGAAAAATAAAAAGGCTTAACAAATGACCGAAGCAAAAAAAACAGCAACTACAGTCGCTAAGAAAGCACCAGCAAAAAGCACGGAAGTTAAAAAGCCAGCCGCAGTCAAAGCGCCGGTAACAACAAAAACAATCGTAAAATCCGAAGTCACAAAATTAAAAAATTCTGTGTACGCAACCGGTAAACGTAAAAACTCAATCGCACGTGTCTATCTGGCACCAGGCAAAGGAAATATCGTTATCAACGATGTCGATATGACTGAATATTTCAAACGCCCAGTACTCCAGATGTTGTTACGCCAACCTTTTGGTGTCACAAAACGCGATGGTGCATACGATGTACGTGCAATGGTAAATGGTGGTGGATTGTCCGGCCAAGCCGGTGCCGTCAAACACGGAATTTCCAAGGCGCTCACACTGATCGAACCAGAATCTCGCGCAGCACTGAAAACTGCTGGATTCTTGACACGCGACAGCCGTGTTGTGGAACGTAAACATTATGGATTCCACAAAGCTCGTCGTTCGACACAGTTCAGCAAACGCTAATTTACTCGCAATATTTGGCAAATGGCATTTGACGGAAAATTATTCATGTCATTTGTCATATGCCATATGTTGCGCAATACCTTAAGGGGTTTGCAATGTTCAAAAAAGAAAAAATCAAAGATTTACATTATAACATTTCCGGATTTTTATCGGGATCTGAAATTCAATCTGCAGCCGATGAAGTTTTGAAAAATTATGGTGCCAAAGCAAAAATCCCAGGCTTTCGCCCAGGACATATTCCAGTGTCTGTTTTACGCCAAAGATATGGTGATTCTGCATTTGGCGAAGCAGTTGATAACCTCATGAACAAAGATGTTGAAAATTTTGTTCGCGAGAAAAAATTACGCCTGGCTGGAAATCCAAAAGCAGACATTGTCGGCGAAGTCAAAGTCGGATCAGATGTTGAATACACAATTGAATTTGACGTATTACCATCTTTGCCAGAAATTGATTTGGAAAAATTCAGCATTACCAAAAAAGTAACCGAAGTCCCAGCGAGTGAAATTGAAAAATCGTTGGAAAACCTGCGCAAATCACGCGCCCAAGCAGAAAAACAACCAGATTCATATAAACTTGAAAACGGCGACGTTGCAGTTATTGATTTCGAAGGATTTCTGGGTGACGAAGCATTTGAAGGCGGTAAAGCATCAAAACATCATCTGATTCTTGGCAGCGGTTCATTTATTCCAGGATTCGAAGAAAAAATCGTTGGTCACAAAACAGGCGATGAATTTGATATCAACATCAAATTCCCAAGTGATTATCATTCTGAAAAATTGGCCGGTGCCGACACACGCTTTGCAATCAAAGTTCACGAAGCACGCAAACATGTTTTACCAGAACTGAACGATGATCTTGCCAAAGAAGTTGGACAAGAATCTGTTTCAGAACTGCGTGAACACATAAAAAAAATATTATCAGAACAATACGAAGAAGCATCAAAACGCGAAATGCGTAATGAATTGTTGGATTTGATGGCTGACAAAATTAAATTGGATGTACCTGAAAATCTTGTGAATCAAGAATTCGAAATGGCCAAAAACGAATATGAACATGCGCATGCGGGTCACGACCATTCTGGCAAAGACAAAGGTCATGCAAAGTTTGATGAAAAACAAGAACACAAAGATGCAGAACGCCGCGTAAAATTAGGCCTTATCCTGGCGGATTGGGGTTCACAAAATGGTGTTTCCGTTACAAACGAAGATTTGCAACGCGCCATCTGGACCGAGGCTTCACGATATCCAGACCCATCACAAGTGTTTGATTTCTATAACAAAAATCAAAATGCTTTGTCAATGATGCGCGGAATGTTGTTTGAACAAAAAGCACTTGATGCAATGATTACCAAAGTCAAAGTCAAAGAAAAATCTGTTAAACCAGAAGAATTGTTTAAACAATCAGAACCAAAATAAAAATCGCCCAATTGGGCGATTTTTTATAAAACTTGATTTCTAATTAAACTGTGCCACAATACAAGACCTGAGAGAAATAAAAAGTAAAGGTTTGGTATGAATAACGAAATTCCAAAAATTGACTCTCTCACAGATATTTTCCAAAAAACATCTTCTGGAAATTTATTCTTTGAAATTAAAGACGGAATGATTTTTCCAAAATTCGGCACGGGTGCTATTTTCCAAAAAACAAATTTTTTGCCAATACATGAAAGAAAATATGTAAAACATAATATGTTTAATTATGGCAATTTTTATAATATCCAAAGATCTATTTTTTGTGACGGATTATTGGAAACAATGTATAGTGAAACGGCCGATCCAAGATATATTATCGATGTTCACTTTGCAAATGGACCAGAAATATTAAGTCGTTATATAACAAGCGGATACACAGTAATCGAAGGTGGCAGATTAAAAGATTCACCTGTCTTAGTTATTGATGATTTTGGTGACCAGGGTTTTGATCATAAACAGATACTTGTTGGTCGAACCAATGATTATGACATCAAAGAATTACAACTTAATACATGTTCTGATGAAGAACTAAAGTCGTTTAAACAACAAGTTTCGAACTATTACATACAAAAATATAAAATCCCAGTAAGATAAAATTCCTTGATTTTTTATATAATTATGTAAGAATTCCGCCTATATCAGGGATAGTTTAGAGAGTAAATAATAAAGGTCATTTTTTATGTCAAACGGTAAATCAGAACAAGAAAATATTCAATTCATAGAAAATCTTTTTGAAACAACAGAAACAGGAAATATGTTTTTTGAAATCAAAGACGGTTTAATTTTTCCAAGATTAGGTACCGATTCATTATTTGGTAAAAAAGGTTTCTTACCAATTAAAGATGTTCAATTTATAAAACAAAATCCAATTCGTAAATACAATTATGACGTGACAAGAACTATATTCGGAGATGGTTTAATAGAAACAAAATTCTGCGACCACGCAGAAACAAAATGCATCATAGATATATATTTTGCAAATTGTATTAATTTTTCACAACGTTGTGTAATTACTGGTAACAGATTTATACCAAATGGCAGAATCCCTGGTACACCTATATTATCATTTGACCATTTTGATGATGAATGCATTGATCTTGGCCAAATATTAGTTGGCAGAACAAATGATTGTAAAATAGAAGAAGTATGCAGCAAAGTTCATTCAGAAACAGAAATTAATACTTTCAAACAAAAAGTTACAAATTATTATCTGCAAAAATATAAAACACATGTGAAATAAAAAATCGCCCAATTGGGCGATTTTAATTTATGCTTTCTTTATAATCTTCATTCCTTCTTTACTATCCAGAATTTCGAATCCAGCAGATGCGATTTCATCGCGCAGCGCGTCTGCACGGGTCCAATCCTTGGCGGCCTTTGCCGCGGCACGTGCATCGGCCAGTTTTTGAATTTCTGTTGGAATTTCTGCGGTTTCAGACTCAATTAACTTCTTGGCACGTCCGATAAAATTCAAACCCAATAAATTATCAACAAACTCTATGACTGCTAACTTTGTTGCATCGTTTATTGATTCATCACGAAGCATTTCTTGGAATATAACCAATGATTCGGCTGTTTTCATATTATCGCTGACCACGGCCAGAATTTTATCATGCCATTCCTTACACTTATCAGCATCCAGTGTGTTAATGGCCAGATTTTGCAAAACATTTGAAATCTTTTTCACAATGTTTTTATATCCGTTTGCAGCGGCATCTAATGCTTCCCAAGAAAACGCTAATTGCGATTGGTAATGCCCCAACAATATCAAATAACGATATGCCATTGGATCGTATCCGCGTTTATGTAATACCCCAAGGCCTAAAAACTCGCCAGATGATTTGGCCATTTTATTTCCGCTTTTGTCG
>CAZNTZ010000019.1:0-12391 GCA_964576135.1 uncultured Muribaculaceae bacterium
CGAACCCACACCAAAGGTTTTGGAGACCTCTATTCTACCGTTGAACTATGCCCCTTAAAATCGGGTTTTCGCGCACAAATTCGCAAAAAATCAACCCCAAACACCCCTTTTTTGCTGTATAAGCCGTCAGAGATTAGCATATTATTTAGAAAAATCAAGTGGAAAAATCATATCATTTTTGAATAACTATGGCAAGCAAAAATCTGAGAGCTGCATAATGTCGACAAAAATACCACATCCAATATATGATTATCGGCAGATTACTGCTTTTTCACTTCCATAATTGCTGAAAAAGATGCCTCTGACACAGGTTCTCCGTTAACTTTGGCTGTACCGTGAAATTTATAATAACTCAATTTTTTCATAATTAATTCAACATGCAACTCTAACACGTCGCCTGGCTTTACCATTTTTGAAAATCTTACTTTATCAATATTGGTAAAATAACCCATATTTTGATCACTAGACTCCGTACCAAGCGTTGCAAATGCCATAAAACATGCAGTCTGCGCAAGTGCTTCGATCTGTAAAACACCCGGCATAATTGGGTTACCTGGAAAATGTCCAGCGCACCAAAATTCGTCTTCACGAACATAATGAATACCAACCGCGGTTTTTTCATTATATTCACGTATTTCATCGACCAACAACATATCCCCACGATGAGGAATTACTTTTTCAATATCTTTCTGTGTCGCAACAACCATTTATTCACCTGTCCCTTTCTTGTTCATTTGTTTACGTAACCAAGCATGGGTTCGCATAAACTCCATCCCCGGAGTAGCTGGATAACCCATCTGTTTTTCACCCGCGGGTATGTCACGAAACACACCCGAATTTGCGCCAATTTCAACATCAGCACCAATTTTAACTTTGTTGGCAATTCCAACATGACCGCCCAATAATGCACGATCACCGATCACAGAACCCCCAGCAATACCAACACCGGCCGCCAAAAAGCATTCTTGACCGACTACTACACCGTGCGCTATTTGACATAAATTATCAATCTTTGTTCCATTACCAATAACTGTATCTGTCATTAAACCACGGTCAATGCATGAATTTGCACCAACAGAAACACGTTCACCCAAAACAACACGACCAACATGCGGAATAAACACATTTTTGCCATCTTGACGGGTAAAACCAAAACCATCTTTACCAATCACAGCATTTGAATAAATCACACTGTTTGGACCAACTGTCGCATTTTCAATATGTGCACCACTGTGAACAACAGTATTTTCACCCAATGATACATTTTTACCAATAAATGCATTTGCATAAATTTTTACTTTTGATTCTATAACTGCGCCCTTTTCAATTATTACATTTGGCCCAACATAGCAAGATCTGCGGTCACGAAAGAAAACGCCACGTGCAATAATCGCAGATGTATCAACCCCCCGAGGTGGTTTTTCAGCAAAAATTTCACCAAGTATTTTTACAATTTCACCGCGCGGAGAATTAGTAATAAGCAATGTTGCACCTTTTGGCGCGTTTTCAATTTGTTCTGGCTGTAATAAAATTACCGAAGCACGAGTATTTTTCAAAACTTCTATTGGTAAAATTTTAAAGTTTTCAGAATTTCTCTCTGTCGAATAAAAAGCCAAATCACCAGAAACTGCATCCGCAATTGGTGAAACACCGGTAATTGATTCATGAGAATTCCCACGAATTTCAAGGCCGAATTTTTCGGCCAATGCCCCCGCAGTGGTCTTGGCCACTCGTGGTCCAATTATTTTTTTCCATATATTCATAGCCTGCCGATTATAAATGTAAAACAGTAAATAGTCAATAGTACTGCTGATATTAGTTATTTATAATTAAATATGTAAAAAAAACGCGCGAATGCGCGTTTTTTATGGACATTTTTCAAGCTGATTTAAAACATTTATAACATCTGTGTTTATTGATGTTGTGATTTCACGTTGCAGACCATCTTTGTATGTATAATTAAATCTTGAACGCTGGAACGAAGATGAATTTTTATACACTGTTTCAAACGGAGCAAGTAATGTTTTAAACCACTGTCTTTTGCGGCACAGGCACCCATTTCTAACGTCTGCAACAACATTAGCGGTTGCAACTGCTGGGTATTTAACATCAAACTCATCGTCTGTCATCATTGTGCAACGTTCACCAAATTGATAAAAATTAGCATCATCAACCAAGAATTTATAAATCAATCCATCTGACGCACCAGCGGAACGCAATTCATAAGTAATCCCATCTGTGCAACAAGCACGCGAAGCGGCTAACATTGCGCGATAACGCGCAACCAAAGGTGCAGCAGCAGGAGTTTCAGCCGTTACTGTTTCACCAGAACGAACCAATTCAACAATTGCTTCTATATTTTCATTACGAATTTTTGTACTTCTGTTGGCCACAGTTTCTTTTATATGTGGTTTTCTTGCCCAAATTTCACATTCTGCATCTGTATCAAAAGGACACGCATTCAGTTTTGAAAAATCTTCTTTTGGTGTTGGCGCTGATTTATCTGAAAAACCACCCAAAGCCCAATGATTTTTTGGCTTATGCGGTCTTAACAATTTATCGATTTCTGATTCAGTATTTCTATCTGCTTGTTTCAAAATTGGCATATCACGTTGATCAACGTAAATATTTATCATTTGCATTCCAGGACCGCCAACCACAGTACCAGACATCTCATTTTTTGGTTCCATTACTTCTGGGTTCTGCGCCACTGGACCTGAGATATCCATTGGCTCTGGTATATTCATTTTTTTATCTGGCACAGGCGCAGATTTCTTTTCGTCATCTCCGTAATATTCAAAAGAATCATAATCTATGGCGTCATCGTAATAATCAGTTTTATCCGGGTCACCAATAGAATCATCCCACTTTGGAAAACCGTAATTATCAATAGTATGTGCGCGATCTGTACTTTTGGCATTATCAAAATTTCCAGGCCAAAGTGGTGCTGGATTCTTAGCAATCAAAGTATTTTTGTAAGTTTGTGTTGAACGAAAGTCATCACTTGCTGCGGCAATTCCAGGAATCGCAGCCATAATTATCATAGGCAGATAAAAAATCTTCATTTTCATGACTGGAATTATATCATAAATAAACCAAAGAAAAAAGACCAGATTTTACTATTAAAAAACCCGGCCAAGGCCGGGTATTTTTATTTAGAAACCTTTCGGTTTTTCCATTCTTGCAGATGAAATACGTTTATCAAGTGCCTTTACAACATCATCTGTAATATCCAATGCTTCCGGAGCATTGTTTGCAATACGTGCAAATCTGCCGTCAATTACCAATGAAAGATTCTTTTTTGCAATAATACCTTCAATAATTGGATCGAGATCATCTTTTTGAATACGCGCCAATGCATTTTGGAAAGAAGCTTCGACTGATTGTGCACGATCGCTTACAGATTTTTGAAATTTTGCAATGCGTGATTGGTATTCAACAACACGGCGTTGCAAAGCATCACGTGATAAAACATCTTGCTGTTTTTCTATTTCGGTCTTTTCTTTTTCAAGTGATTTTTGTTCACGAGTCAATTCTTCACGCAAAGAAGATTCATAAGATTCTTTTTGTTTGCGCAATGCTTGCAAAGCTTTGGCTTCGGTTTGGATTGCGTCCATTCTGACGACTGCGATGCGTAAATTTGCACCAGTCACAGCATCACCAGAAACATCTGCCAGTGATTCAGAAATTGATGCGCCACGGTGCATAGAGGAAATTCCCCAAACACCGACACCCGCTACAGCAATAACCGCAGCAGCAATAATACCAAATTTTACATAATTTTTTGGTGTGTATTTAATACTCATTTTTCTTCCTTTTGGTTTTGAATAATTCTAGGTTAAAAAATCTTAAAATGAAAGAAGATTTTTTTACTGTTTTACTTTGTTTGCACTGTAATCAAGAATTGTTGGCGCTGCTGATTTATTATCCAAAGACACCGTTTGTGCCAATGCTTTTTTTGTTTTTTTGATTTCATTTATAACCGGAGAAATTCTAATTTCAACACGTCGGTTCATTAATCTTCCAATATCATCTTGGCCGGCAATTGGACGGGCGGAACCACGACCTATGATAAACATACGAACCGGATTCACATTATTTTCAACAAGTGCTATCGCAACCCTTTCTGCCATATCGAGTGTGAGTGCACCTGCTGCCCTTTGATCTGTCATTTTATCCACATACCCAGAAATTTCTATGTATCCAGAATTATATTTGTTCAAAATCTTTGCTATAATTTCCAAAGTGTCTGCACCATCAGCGGAAATTTCGGCAACATTGGTTTCCATAAATGCATCTCTGACAATTATTACCATAACTTCAGATCCGGCCCTTTGAACTGAAATCCCAGCTTTACTCAGCGAAGTGTATAAATCATGTTCTAAATTTTCAGAATAAAAATTACTAACTGATTGTTCTATTGGTAAAACAGTTCCGCCGCTCCCTAAATAAACTGGCATCTTGGCAATACGTGCAGTATCAGTCATTTCACCAAAACTTGCCCCAAGCAAAATTTCAGACCAATTTTCACGTGGCGGCGTGACGTATGGCGTACAACCGACAAGCAAGATAAATAAAGAAAAATAAGTTATAAGTTTTTTTTTCATTTCACAAAGAATGATACTTGGTTACCACCGACATCCGCACAAGAACTTTTTGCATTATCTGTATTTCCATTCACACTTACATATTTTACCCAATCCATTTTTACAGTTGCAAAATACGAGCAATCACCAAACGAAACCCCGGTAAGATTGATTGAAAACTCCTTACCTTCTGATTCGGACTGAACAGAATATTCAGTATTTGAAATCGGACTTTGACCATCTTTGACTGCACCAGCACCAATCATATAATCAATCGATATTCCAGAATAATCACCACGACCACCAAATAATAATTTTGCATTTTCAGAAATTGTTTTGAAATATTCAACTGCATTGATTCGAATTTGGCGAACACGAATTGTTTGATACATTTTGATTGCACCAACCAACATTATCGCACCTATTGCCATAATACCGATAACTTCGATCATGCTGCGTCCAGATTCATTTTTCATAATTATTTACCCTGTTTTATAAATTTATTATCCAACAATTTCTGATCCAGCAAACAAATTTAAGGCATCCGCAATTATCGGATCTGATACAACATCTGATTTCTTTGCCTCTGTCCCAGTTTGAATATTTTCAGATATTTCTAAAATTTCTAATTTCCATTCTTTACCCGTTTTTGATTCCAAGAATTTCTTTAGTTTTAAAATAAAATCACGGTCATTTTTTCTATCATATAATTTTATATGACCATTTTCAAAACTTGAAACTTCGACATTAGAATTCCAATGTGAAAGCAATAAAACTTCTTTTGATTCTGCCAATGCAATTGTTAAATCTGTGACACAATCAATATTAATCAATTCTGGTTTTTGTGATTCTGGCTCTTTTGCCAATGTCGCCTGTTTTGATTGAACAATTTTTGGCGCAGATGAAACTGTGCTTGTTTGTTTTAAAATTTCTGGAACTGATGGCATATCCGCAACATGCATTAAACGCACGATAAGCATATCAAAAGTTTGTTTCTGATTGACCCCAGCCTGCATTTCTGGTATACTTGCGACCATAACCTGCCATATTCTGGACAGCGTATTCAGCGATATATTTTTGTTTAATTCTGCGATTTGTGCGCGTTGATCTGCGGTATATGGTGCACCCGAAAAATCAGCAAGTTTAAGTGATGGGTGCATACGTGTCGCCCAATGGGTCCATTCCATCATATCCAGTAAGAATAATGATAAATCTGTACCAGAATTATAAAGTTCGTCAGCCTTTGCAAGCGCAGATGCTGTATCTTCAGATAACAGAGTTTTCATAAAAGAAACAACAACACCACGGTCAGCACGTTTTAACATATCAAGCACTGCTGCTTCGTCAACTTTGCCACCGGTTTGTGCAATAGCCTGATCAAGCAACGAAAGTCCGTCACGCACAGATCCATCAGCAGCGCGGGCAAGTAATTCATTTGCCCCTTCGTTTAAACTAATTTTTTCTTGTTCAGCAATCCATGAAAAATGTTTTTTAAGTATTTCAACAGGGACACGTGCCAGATCAAAACGCTGGCAACGTGATAATATAGTAATTGGAACTTTGCGAATTTCAGTTGTCGCAAGTATAAATATTACATGTGATGGTGGTTCTTCTAATGTTTTAAGCAAAGCATTAAATGCCGATGTAGAAAGCATATGAACTTCGTCAATTATATATACTTTGTAACGACCATTTGTTGGACGATATTGTGCCGCATCTAAAATATCACGCATGTTATCAACACCAGTGTGCGAAGCGGCATCAATTTCTAAAACGTCGATATGTTGACCAGATGCAATTGCACGACAATTTTCACATGTCCCACATGGCGTAGCAGTGGCGTTATCAGCAGAAAGACAATTTAACGCCTTGGCCAAAATACGAGCGGTTGATGTTTTTCCAGTACCACGAATTCCAGTAAAAATAAAAGCATGTGCTAATCTGCCAGTATTGATTGCAGTGGTAAGTGTTTTGACAAGCACTTCTTGGCCGATCAGCGAGTTAAAATCTTGGCTGCGATATTTGCGTGCAAGAACTGTATAGTTTTCCGACATATCCATTTCCTTTGTCGCAAAGGGTATCAAACTGAGACAGAAAATCAACAAATAACTATTACAAATAATTTATGCTTTTATACATATAAATATTCAACTTTTAATCTTTATAATTATAAAAAACCTTGAATTACTTTATATAGTTTCAATCTTAGGTTGCATATATTGACGAAATCAACAAAATCTTATATACAGAGATCTGACCCTGGGATAAAATTCCCAAAGGTTATACAAAACATATCAAGGAGAGAGAAAATGCAAAATAATTTGCAAACAAAAGAAGTAGCTGTGCAAACGGGGCGTAAGTTTCGCGACGCAGAACAATTATGGTTTTGGTTTTTAACATGCAAAAATATAAGTTCAGACTTGAATAAAAACGCGATCGCTGGTCAAAGGATTTGTGACCCCATCGATATAGAAATAACAATTACTAAATTATACCTTTGTGGAAAACTTTCAAACGAACAATTGACTGTTTTAAAAAATTTTGGGGACCGCAGGCGCGCCCCAAGTCAATATATATGGTCAGAAAATAAAGATGCGGCACTTTGGACCCAAGCCATGAATACAATTACAGATGCTGTTCAAATCAAAGGATGGATATAAATAAAATCAAAAAGTATCAAAGATTGAATTATATCAGAAATTATAATTTTATTAGTTATTAACAAGCCTAGTTATTAAGGCAGAATAATTTAGTCTTTGATACTTTTGTAAGTAAACATAAAAGAATTAAAATGAAAATAATAATTGGTTTTACATATAAAACCTCAAAGATTATTCCACGTTTATTTTGCCACCGTTTTCGACATTGCGCAGTTATAATTAAAAAAAATAAAAAATACATAATGTTCCAAGTTGGATCAGGAAAAATAAATTTGATAAGTTTAAAATTTCGCGATTTAAAAATACTGGAACAATACGGTTGGATATTCTTAACAAAAGATGTTTTACAATTAAAACAAAATTTAAAACTTTATCAAAAATGTACATGTGTTAAATTTGCAAAGAAAATCATTGGAATAAAAAATCCGCTGGTTTTTACACCATACGGACTTTATCGGTTACTTAATCGATTATAAATAATCGTTTTATTATTTAACCTTTTTAATAATATACATTTGAAGTATACCGAACATATTAGATACAGCCCAATAAAGAACTAATCCAGCAGGCATCCATGCAAACATAATTGTGAATATAATCGGCATCCACTTCATTGCTCTTTGCATCTGCGCAGCAGAACCTTCGCCAGAAGCATTTGTACTGGCTGATTGTAATTTCTGTTGCCACCACATAGTTATTCCCATCAATACAGGCAATATGAAATATGGATCCATAACAGATAAATCGCTGATCCATAAAAATCCAGCCATACGCATTGGTACAGAAATCAAGAGTGCTTTATAAAGTGCAAAGAAAATTGGAATCTGCAAAAGCATTGGCAAACATCCAGACATCGGGCTTGTCTTACTTGTCTGATAAAGGCGCAACATTTCTTGTTGCATGCGTACTTTATCATTTGCATAAAGTTTCTGAATACGTTGCATTTCTGGCTGCATTTTTTGCATTGCTGCCATACTTGTATAAGACTTTCTTGTCAGTGGCCACATCAAAAATCGCAAACCAATTGTAAGCAGTATTATCGCAACACCGTAATTTCCAACCAATGCAAACAAAGCATTCAATGCCGCAAGGAATGGACGTGCCAAAAACCAAAACCAACCATAATCTATGGTTTGATCAATTCCAGATATATGTGTCAAAGCGGCTTGTAAATCTGATTGATTTTTTGGACCAGCATATATTTTGGTTGAAAATTCACTGGTCTTTCCGGCAGCGACCTGAACAGTTGCAGCCGCAGCATCCGCTTGGAAAGATGAACTATCTTGTGAATGTTTCATACGAATTGTTTGATCTGGTGCAGACATTTTTAAAACGGTTTGCCAATATTGTTCTTCGAATCCAACAAAACCACTTGATGCTTGCCATACATATGATTTCTTTTCAATCTTCTTCCAAGATTTACGTTCTATACCATCATCAACCATTGCGATACCACCAGTTGCAACAGCGACTGTTTTATTTTTAACTGCTTCTTGTTTAATACGTGCATACGGGGCAATACCAATATCATGATTACCCGTATTCTTTACAGTGTCATTTACGGAAATTACATAACCATCTGTCGAAATATTGCGTGTGAATTCAACACCATCAGCATTTCTCCAAACCATTTTATCGCCAATTTTCTTCCAAACAGTACCGGCGGTTGGCGCACTTGTTCCATTCGCAACAAACCCAACTTCGACAAAATCACTTGGTTTCTCAAGCAACTTTATATTTAAAGAATCAGGTTTAATTTCTGCCTTGAAATCTTTTAAAACAAATTTATTAATTCTTAAACCTTGGACATAAGCAATAACTTTATCTGAATCCAACTTTGTAACCGGGACTTTTGACACATCTTCGGATATCACTGGTGTTTTATCAATAACAACTGTTGGGGCTGGTTTTGACCAAATACTGAATGCCCACATACCCATTAATATCAGAACTAACCACCAAATAAAATTTGATTGTTTTTTTGAACCACTTGCCGCAAATTTTTGAAAACCACTCTGATTGTCATTATCTAAATATTTAACCATTACTTTTTCCTTTTTATAAACAAACTTAATATGTATAAGATAACACCGACAGAAATACAAACATCAGCCACATTAAATGCTGGCCAATGTAATTTATCAATATGAAAGTCTAAGAAATCTATGACAGCACCAAAACGAATACGATCAATTAAGTTTCCAAGTGCACCACCAATAATCAATGATAATGCTATTCTTTCGATTTTCTCAGATGTACGAAAGAACAAATTATGAGCCAAGAATCCGATTATAAAACCTGTACCAATCACAATAATCATTGGTGCAGCCTCACCCAGACTGCGGAACATTGAAAAACTTGTCCCTGGATTCCATGTGAAAACAATATTAAAAAAGTTCGTAACCCTTGAAACCATATAAGGCCCAGGAATAATTTGCCATGCATCACCGCTTATTGGTACGTTGTGTATCAACATATACATCAACCCACTTTTTGTAATTTGATCCAAAATAATAACCAAAAAAATATAAAACAATGAATAAAGTATTGTTTTTTTCATAGCAATTTCCTTTGTCCAGCAGCATAGCAATTATAACACGCAAAAGCAAATTATAAAAAATCCGGCAAAATTGCCGGATTTTTTTCTGACCAACACTTTATTTTAATATTTCAGCAAGTTTAGAATAATTATCTTTGCGCAAATTATCAATTGCATCATCAATTTTAATTTTATTTACACCAATTGATTCTAACAATTCATGACCCAACATAAATGAAGATTCAATTGTTTCTGGTAATGCAATTTTTGCACCTTCGTTTGCGAGTATTCCTGCTTCGGATAAATTTCTTGCACGTGCAAATATTTTTACACTTTTCGAAACACGACGTACCGCACGCACAGCACCTTTTTGGGCAGTTGCATTATCAAGTGCAACAACTACCGCACGAGTCTTACCACGTGTTAAACCAACACTGGATAAAACATCATCATTTCGCGAATCACCATAAAATACATTATATCCTTGTTCCCGTCCAACAACTACTACATCAACATTCATATCCAATGCCGCATAAGGAATGTTTTGTGTTTGCAATAATTTAGCAATTGTTTTTCCAACACGACCGAAACCGCAAATTATAATTTCTGGTTTTATCACAGATTCTTGTTCATTTATCTTTCTGGCATGTTCATTCGAAAACAATTTGCCAGACGAATAAAGTTTGTCATAAATTGCGACTAATATTGGTGTTATCATCATCGAAACAACTATTATGGCCATCAAAATTTCTGCATGTGGCAAAGGTATTGATTCAATCTTATCCATTTTCATAGTTTGTAAAATCAACAATCCAAATTCACCCCCCTGGGCAAGAATCAAGGCGATACAGAAAGCTTCTCTTGATAAAACACCACGAACACGGGCAACCATATAAATCGCAGCAAATTTAATAATTACAAGCCCTGCAACACCCGCAGCAACCAGCCATAAATTTTCATTCAATAATTCCAAGTTCAAACCAATACCAAGTGCAATAAAAAAGAATGACAAAAATAAAATCTGGTAAGGAGCAATATCAGCCTGAATCTGTGTTCTATAAATAGTTTCAGATAAAATCATACCGGCCAAGAATGCGCCCATTGCGGGTGGCAAACCAATCCATGCCAAAGCAAATGCAAACAAAATAATTACCAACAATACCGCAAGCAAAAATGCCTCTCGTGATTTTAATTTTGAAACAAGTTTCAGCAAAGGGTTTATTAAAAGCTTAGAAACAATTACAACACCAAATATAAGTCCAATAGATAAAACCAAAACGTCAATTAATTCACCACCCAAATTAAAAGTTCGACCTGCAAAAATTGGGAGCATAGCCAAAAGTGGAATTGACAATAAATCTTGGAATAATAAAATAGAGAATGTCTGGCGACCCATATTTGATTGTAATTCATTTCGATCTGCCAACAATTGTAAATCACTGCTGGTACTTGACATTGCCAGCATCAATGACACCATAATTACACCCATGATTGTCCAAGTTGTTATACCAAATAAAATCGGGAATAACATAACAGCAACCATTAAAACCTGAGCGGCACCGAAACCGAAAATCGTGTGTTTCATTTGCCACAGACGTTTCATATTCAGTTCCAATCCCATAGTGAACCATAGAAATATAATTCCAAGCTCTCCGAGGAAATTCCATATTTCTGATAATTGCCATAAACCCATCACGTGTGGGCCTACGATAACACCTGCAATTAAAAATGCCAGTAAGGTTCCAACACGGGCCAAGCGCAATAAAAACACAAGACCAAACGCTATCCCCAAAAATATAAGAATGGAAGTATTCATTTTTCTCTCTCCTGTGACTTTGTAATTATATCATAATTTTTGATGCAATTTCGGCAAATTTTTCAGGATATAATTCTTCGGCCCTTTCTGTACCTTTTAAACCAAAATCTACCCAATTCACCGATGGTAAAATACCACGAATCATTTTGCGACGCTGACCAAATAAAATCGCGGTCAGTTTTTCAATTTTTTCCAAATCATTAATCAAAACAGTTTTCGGTAAAATTTGAACAACCGAACTTTGAACCTTTGGCCTTGGAACAAAAGCGGTATTTGGTACATCAAAAATAATTTTTGCATTTGCAACCAATGAAGTTAAAACTGACAACCGACCATATTGTTTATCACCGACACGTGCAACTATTCTTTCTGCTACTTCTCGCTGAAACATCAAAGTCAAAGATGATATATTGTTTAATTGATGCAGCCAACGAATCAATAATTCTGTTCCGACATTATATGGCAAATTAGAACAAATTGCGTATTGCCCCCCTTCAAATTTAAATTTCAAAGCATCTGTATAAATTACTTCTAATTGACCGTTTGAAACACCAACAATTTCATCTAAAATCGGCTTAGTCGTTTTATCTTTTTCAATTGCGATAACATGTTTTGCCCCAACAGCTAATAAAGCCCGAGTAAGACCACCCGGCCCAGGCCCAACTTCGATAACTGTTGATTTCTCAATATTCGGAACACTACGTGCAATTTTTCCAGTCAAATTCAAATCAAATAAAAAATTCTGACCCAATTGTTTTTTGGGTTCTAACCCGGCGCTGCGCATCATTTC
>CAZNTZ010000020.1:0-11949 GCA_964576135.1 uncultured Muribaculaceae bacterium
GTTGGTTTTACTGCGACTGGAAATTGCTTTTCCCAATAACGCAAAGTATGTGCAGGCACACCCAATCGCGCAGATACATCTGATATAGATAAAAACGGTTCATTCATTTTATCACCTTTAACAATTCTGGAAACTCGTTCGATTTCATATCATATTCACAGAAATGCCCCATGTTATTAAATTTATGTACATGGATTTTTGGATATGTTTCAAGAATTTTATCAACTGATTTCAAAATATAATCTTCGTCATCTGTTGAATAAAATAAATCTATCTGATCGAAACGTTCTGACAAATTTTTATCTAACTGAAAATCTTGCAAAAATTCGCCGCCCAACTTTTCCAAATCAAGCCACGGGGCAACTAAAATCAGTTGTGCACATTTTACATTTGTATTTAATGATAAATATTTCAGCAAAAATCCGGCGCCCGCACTGTGCCCAATTAAAATAGTATTTTTATCAATTGTGCGATAAGGAAAATTACACAACCATTCTTCGTATACCGCTTTGCCAACAGTCGCGTTTGGAAATTCTGGAACAACAGATTTAATTCCACGATTTTCAAATTCTTGTTTTATCCACGGCAACCAATGCGCGTTTGACATTGACGATTCAGGCTCGTCATAATCGCGCACACCGTGAAGAATTATGGCATTTTTCATTAAAATTTTATTTTTTTACCATCGGCATCTTTGAAATTTCCGCACGCTATGACAATTATGTCAATCAGTGTCCATATTCCGAACAAACCAAATGTCAACAGCATCAAAATTCCTGTTCCTATTTTTCCAACATAAAAACTATGAATTCCGAACCAACCAACAAATAATGCCAGCAACAAAGTAATCATCGCATCTTTGTCAGAAACACCACGCGGTCTTTTGCAAGGCGCGCCACAATACGGACATTCGCGTGCATCTGAACTTATTTTTTTGCCACATTCATAACAATAAATCATTGTCATTTTTTTCTCCTATTACTTACATGCTGATTGCACGATTTAACAAATTTGCAAAGTTAGATACATTTTCTTTTGCGCGTTTCGCATATGCTTTGTCATCAAATTTTGGTGTATATTGCGGATAAATTTTTGTTATAAATAATTTATGTGGCTCATTCGTCCAAATTTTTCCGTCTTTTAACCAATAATTATCAACGGTGCCTTCTACGCGACATATTTCATGCCACATATCAGTTTCTGCTTCGGTTTTCTTGGCGTCTTTGATTGTTTGCAGAATCCAAATTTCAGCAGGTGATGGCCACCATTGCTCACCCAATTTTGGAGTTCCACGACCACTGTACAAACAATATCCGGAAATTTTTTTACTCATTTAAAAACCTTTGTATTATTTATTATATAACTTTGGCCCTTAATGTTTCCGTTATTTTTACGGATACTTTGCCATTTTTATTTTTATTATTTACAGCAATTGATGCTTTGCCAAAAATTTTTGATTTTTTTGCGATGATTCCTTCTAAATCAAAATCATCACCCCTAAGAAAATAAATAATATTCTTAAGCGGAACCAACATCTTTGACGATATTGTTTCATCTTCATTAATTTTTAAAATAGAATCCATGAATATATTTGATATATCCAATTTTTTTGTCAAACCAATTATTGGATACCCATCATCAGGATCTTTGGTTGCTGCTATTACAATAAATTTTTCCAAATTTGTCAAATTTCCAGCCCTGGCCAGTGCGTATATTTCGGCTAACGCACTGTCTCTGGATATTTTATCCACAGATATTCTTTCCCCCCAACCTGGTACTTTTCTGACCAGCTTGTATGTGAACATATTATACTCCCGTGGTTTCTGGTGATTGCTCCGCTTTTTCTAATTCATTATCGCACTGTTCTTCAGTTGTTTCATCTTCTTTTTCAATTGCTGTTGCACTGACAACTTTTTCACCGATTGCAGTTTTGAAAAGCGTAACCCCGGCTGTTGCACGACCAGCAATACGAATTGCGCTGACCGGTGTTCTGATGATTTTTCCACCATCTGTTACCATCATAACATCATGACATTCATCAATTGGGAACGAACCAGCAACTGCTGTATTTTTGCCACCCAACTTAATTCCTGCGAATCCGCTGCCACCGCGGTGTGTTGTGCGATATTCATAAGACGATGTACGTTTTCCAAATCCATTTTCAGAAATTGTCAAAATAAACTGTTCCGCGGCTGCCAATTCTGCCATTTTTGCTTCGTCCAGAACCAAAGATGTCTGTTCTTCTTCTGAATCTGCTTCTTCTTCAAGTCCAGTCGCAGCACGACGTAACGCACGTGATTGTTTAATGTACGCAGCACGTACTTCGGAATCAAGCTCACTATGAACCAACATTGCCATACCAATAATGCGATCATCCTTAGAAAGTGATATTCCACGAATACCATCAGATGCACGACCCGAGAATACACGAATTTCTGTTACTGGGAAACGAATTACACGACCACGATACGTTGATAACATAACATCGCAAGCCTCTGTACATGGCAGAACGCTGACGAGACTATCGCCTTCGTCCAATTTCATTGCAATTTTTCCATTTGCACGAATTGATTCGAAATCACCCATTTTGTTACGACGCACATTTCCAGACGCAGTTACAAACATCAAAAAGTTTTCTTTATCTTCTGGTTCTGGCAATATTGCAGTAATTGTTTCACCCGCAGACAAAGGTAATAAATTAACCAATGGGCGACCCTTTGCAGCAGCAGCGGCTTCTGGTAATTTATATGTCTTCATACGATAACACATTCCAAGCGAAGAGAAGAACATAAGTGGGGTATGTGTATTCGCAACGAATACCGTTGTTACATAATCTTCTTCTTTGGTTGTCATTGCATTACGTCCCTTACCACCGCGACGTTGTGCACGATAAGTATCCAAAGACACACGTTTGATATAACCAGTATTTGTAATTGTAACAACCATATCTTCACGGGCAATCAAGTCTTCCATATCCATGTCGACTTCTGCCTCTGTTATTTCTGTGCGACGATCATGACCAAATTGATCACGAATAATAATTGTTTCATCACGGATAATTTGAATAATTTTCCCTTGATCACCTAAAATTTCCAGAAAACGTTTTATTTCATCACCTAATTCAACCAAGTCTTTGTGAATTTTTGTACGTTCCAGTCCTGTCAAACGATGCAATTGCAATTCAAGAATGGCTTTTGCTTGGGCTTCGGACATCCAAAACATTCCATCTTTGTATTCTGTATTTGGATCATCAATCAATTTTATATAATTTTCAACATCTGATGCTTTCCAACCACGTGCCACTAACGCAGTTCTTGCAACCTCTGGCGATTCAGACGATTTTATCAATTCTATAATTTCATCTAAATTTCCAACAGCAACTGTTAAACCCAACAAAGTGTGCGCCTTGCTGCGGGCTTTGTTTAATTCAAAAATTGTACGTCTGCGTACAACATCTACACGAAAATCTACAAATGAATTTAAAACACCCTTGACATTAAATAACATTGGACGACCATGATTCAGGGCCATCATGTTTACAGGGAAAGATGTTTGTAAATCTGTATATTGAAATAATTGATTCAAAATTACTTCGGGGATAGCATCACGTTTCAGTTCTATAACAATTCTTATACCATCACGTGAAGATTCGTCGCGTATTTCGCCTATACCTTCAATACGTTTTTCCTTTGCCAAATCTACGATTTTTGCAACCAATTGTGCTTTGTTTACTTGATAAGGAACCTCATCTATAATAATTACTGGATGATCTTTGAATTCTTCAAAATGAGTTTTTGCACGAACAATAACACTGCCACGGCCGGTCGTGTGGGCACGATATGCACCGCTGCGCCCCATCATAATTCCACCAGTTGGAAAATCTGGACCTTGGATAATTTCAAATAATTCTTCGTCTGTAATTTCACGATTATCTAAAACAGACAATATCCCGTTACAAACTTCGCGTAAATTATATGTTGGGACATTTGTTGCCATACCAACCGCAATTCCAGAACCACCGTTTATCAAAAAATTTGGAAATTTTGATGGCAAAACACGTGGCTCGTCCAAAGTACCAGAATAATTAGGCATCCAGTCCACAGTGTCTTTATCGAGATCATCCATCAAGGCAGAGCCCAGTTTTGTAAGACGTGCCTCTGTATAACGCATTGCCGCGGCACCGTCACCATCCCGTGAGCCAAAGTTACCCTGACCCTGGACCAGCATTTCACCCATTGAAAAATCTTGGGCCATACGAACCATGGCGTCGTAAATAGAACTGTCGCCATGTGGATGGTATTTACCCATAACTTCACCGACAATAGTTGCAGATTTAACAGTCGCACGCGAAGCCGGTGCAATTTCGTTCATAACGTACATAATTCTGCGATGAACCGGTTTACAACCGTCACGAACATCAGGCAATGCACGGTCTACGATAACACTCATCGCATAATCCAAAAACGATGTTTGCATTTCTTTTTCAATTGCGGACTGTGGGACAATGTTCAAATTTTCTGTATCAGACATACTTATTTTTCCTTTCTTTTTTAGATGCCAAAAATATAGCAAAATAGCATCATTTGGTCAAGTATTTTTGGATTTTATGGTCTGTTGTTTTCCCTTGACAATCCGGGACTTTTTGCTAGGATTTTTATGTATAAAACAGGATTTTTAAAATGTTACTTTGGAACTCTATCGGACACGTTTTTGCAATGTTATTTGTTTGGTTTTTATTGGTCGAAATCTATAACAAATTTATTGTTGGTGGAAAAAGCAAATAATAAAAACTTGATTTCACATAAATTCTGTGGTTAAATCCACGGCACAAAGATTAAAAGGTTAAAGTTATGGCAACAAAAAGAACTTATCAGCCGTCAAAAACGCGTCGCGTTAAAACACACGGCTTTCGTGAAAAAATGGCAACCAAGGGTGGACGTGAGGTTTTAAACCGTCGTCGCTCCACAGGTCGCAAACGTCTGGCTGTATCTGCTGTCAGATAAACGATATTTAAAAAACCGCCAACTGGCGGTTTTTTTATATCACTTCCCATTCACAAACTATATCTGAATGATTTGTATTTTGGCTTTTAATCCAATGTCGACTGATATTACCATCAAAAATCGAATCAACCTCTATTTCTTGTGTATTTATTGAAATCTCTTTTTTAAAATGCAGACTTATTTGACGTAATTTATATTTATCACGTAAATCAAATCCGATACTTTCTGTGGCCCACAATGCATAAACAGCATTATTTACATGTTGGTTAACGTCAAAATCATCATAACGAATTGAAAAAAATTTCTTTGATTCATTATCTGGTACAAAATCTGGAAATTTTTCAAACGGCATATCATAAGCACGATTTGAATCAAAATCCCATTTTGGTAAATTTTGATCTAATCTCATCGGGCGACGAGTTTTCATATCAATCAAAATCCATTGTGAAGTAGCACGTACTAATAAACGATTATCTGCACCCCTGATTTCGAATTCACGCGTTGCGCGCAGTGCATCATGCTTTGCCGGCCATGATATTATCGCAATCTCTTCCATTTCACGCGGACTTTCGACAATATCGACCAAGTAATGTGTAACAACCCATGCAATATTATGTTCTATACAAAAAGTACGACCTGCACCCAAAATTTCAGCATGATCATCGGCAATACCCTGTAATTCATTCATTAAAACTGTTGGACGCATAAAACCATGCCGATCACATTGATAGGTTTTCAGAACTTTATTAACTGTGTATTTTTCAATCATTAGATTTTACAACAAAATCAACTGTTTCACCTGTGATAACTTTTTCAGCGCGCGCTGCTGAACGTATAACACTGTATAACGATTCACTCGTCCCAACAGGTACAGAAACAAATTCTAATTTTGCACCGTTTCCAACTTTTCTTTCTGTGCGCAAACCGCGTACGGATTTCAAAATATCCAGCACAATTTGCATTTCAGAAACGTCAGTATCAAATTCATCTTTCACTGATGGAAATTCAGTTAAATGCAGTGTTTGCCCACCTTCGAATTCTTGATAAATCTTTTGCCATAATTCTTCGGTTAAAAATGGAATAAACGGTGCATAAAGTTTTAATACGTTGTTCAGAACTTTCCAAAGTGTCCACTGTGCTGCCAATTTAGATTGGGCACCATATTGATCAACCGACCAGAAACGTTCTTTGATAAATTCCAAATACTGATCACAGAATACATCATAAAAGAATGTATCAATTGCGGCACGTGCGTTATAACTGTCATATTTATCAAGATGTTTGCGAACTTCGGCGACAGTTTTATTTAATTCTGACAATACCCATCTGTCTTCTATGAATCTTGATTTAACATCTGGGGCGATCGAATCTTTCGGTTCAAAATCGTTCAAATTCATCAGAACATATTTCGAAGCATTCCAAAGTTTTGTCATCAACTTTGAACCACGTTTAACTTCGTCATCACTGTAACGCATATCGCCGCCAATCGGTGCGGTCGCAACCCAATAGCGCAACGCATCAACACCGAATTTTTCGATAACATCCAATGGGTCTGTTCCGTTACCTTTGGTCTTGGACATTTTTTGACCCTTAGCGTCGCGGACAATTCCATGAAAATTTACAGCACGAAATGGAACATCCCCCATTGTGTAAATTCCCATCATCATCATTCTGGCGACCCAAAAGAATATAATATCAACACCGGTATATAATAAATCAGTTGGATAGTATTTTTTTAATTCTGGTGTTTCATCTGGCCAACCTAGTGTAGAAAAAGGCCACAAAGCACTTGAAAACCAAGTATCTAAAACCGCTGAATCACGTGTCAAACTTGATGCGCCTGACTTTTTTAAAGCTTCGCTTTCGGTTTCTGCGACATATACTTTACCATCTTCATCATACCATACAGGAATTTGATGACCCCACCATAGTTGGCGTGATATTGACCATTCGTGAATATCTTTCATCCATGACATAAACAAATTATATCTGTGTTCTGGAATAAATCTTGTATCACCTTGTTCGACAGATTTGATAACAGGTTCTGCTAATTTCTTTGCATCAACAAACCATTCATCACGAACCATATATTCAATGACGCATCCACCACGTTCTGAATAAGGCGTTGGAATAACCTTGTCTTCGATTTTTATCATAAGACCGGCTGCTTCTATATCTGCAATTATTTGTTTACGTGCTTCGAAACGATCAAGAGAGCGATATTTTTCTGGCACCTCTGGCATATCCATCATTTTTGCATCTGGCGTCAAAATAGATACCGCGTTCAGATTGTGTCTTTGTGCAACAGCCCAGTCATCCATGTCATGTGCAGGTGTTATTTTAACTGCGCCTGTTCCCTTATCAGGATCGGCATGTTCATCACCAATAACTGGAATTTTAATATCTGTAAGCGGAATAATCGCTGTCTTACCAATCAAATGTTTTAACTTTGCATTTTCTGGGTGCACAGCAATAGCCTGGTCACCAAACAATGTTTCTGGACGTGTAGTTGCGATTTCAACAAAATTACCATCGGTAAGTGGATATTTGAAATAATAAAACTTACCGTGCTCTTCACGTGTATCAATTTCCAAATCTGAAATTGTTGTTTGTTGTTTTGGACACCAGTTCACCAAACGACGTCCTTTGTAAATCAATCCTTCGTTATACATTTTTACAAACAATTTTGTAACCGCACGTGATAATCCTTCGTCCATTGTGAATCGCATACGTGACCAAGCAGGTGTCACACCCAAAATGTGCAATTGATTTACAATCTGACCGCCCTTTTCATTTTTCCATTTCCAAGCATGCTCGAGCAATTCTGCAGTTGAAAGACTTCGCGGATTGATTTTATTTTTTGATAATTCACGTTCAACTAATAACTGTGTCGCAATTGATGCGTGGTCTGTACCTGGCTGCCACAAGACATCAAAACCACACATTCTTTTGTAACGCACAACTATGTCAGACATAACATTGTCAAGCGCATGTCCAAGATGTAAATTACCTGTGACATTTGGTGGTGGCATCATTATACAAAATGCCGGCTTGTTAGATTTTACGTCGTTTTCCCAAAATTTGTTGTCATCCCAAAATTTTTGAATTCTGGTCTCGATTTCGCGTGGGCTAATATTTTTTCCAAGTTCTATTTGCATATGTTTTTCCTATGGCTTGTATTTTACTTATTTAAACACCTTAAATCAAATAAAAATGCCGCGTTTTTTGCGGCATAGCGAAACGAGCATAAAGCGCGTTTCGCTTATTCTACGACGACTGGTTTCCAATTTTTAATATCTAGATTTTGAATATCTTTTGGTAAATCTTTGACCTGCATAACATTCCAAGTTTGTGTGCGACCAAATGGTCCGATTTTTCCACGTACATGTAATTTATTTATTTCTTTTTCTTCTTGCCAAATTATGCTGCGATAAACGCTGCCTTTCTTTGGATCCATAATGCGACCATCTGAATATTCTTTGTCATTTTCATCCCATTTCATATCCCATAAAATATCCAAACCAGCCATTTTCGGACTGCCAGTAACTTTATCTGCAACACGAATTGGTTTATTCAAAGTTTCCGTAATTGTTCCATTGCCCTGTTGGTCATACAAAGCAACAATGCGACCACAAAGATTTTCGCCGCATTCATATAAACGAACTATTGATTTTGGTTTGTGTGTTGAATCATCAATTGTTTGATAAAATCCGGTAAGGGGCAAAGCATTTGCTGAACCGATAGCAAAAAATGCACAAATTAAGGAAAATATCGCTTTTTTCATAAAAAACTCCTTGTCTGTGAATTTTACAAAAGAATTTTGCTAAAAACAAGCAAGATATAAACCTTTTTTATACAACTATTGACAATTATATTTTTTGGCATATAATTTATATAGTTATTAAAACTTGATAAAATGGAAATATTTAAAAACAAATTTGAAAACATGACTGTCGAAGTAGAATTGTCAGAGGTAAACGCGTGGGCACCAGCAACAATTCCACAACAGTTTAAATATATTACTAATATTAAATCTAACATGCCGGAATTCATTTCTGGACCAATTCGAACGAATACCAAAATCCAAGTAAAAACTGTGAACAGTTTTTACTGGCTGATGACCGATGCATGTAAAAACTCCAAAGAAAGACTTTTGAAACATGGTTATTCACTGGAAGATGTAATTGATTTACAAGAAAGTATTTGTGCAATATATCGTCATAATTGGCATGATAAACATAAAATATTTTTCAATTATTTAAAAAAGTATGACGAAAATTTCGTTTTGAATGATTGTATGAATTGCGCTCTCAGCAAAAAAGAAAATTGCAAAATGTACATTCGTGAACTTGACGCGCCACAACGGTAATTTATATCGCGCGAACCGTTCTGCAAAAAGTAACACCATAAACCGAGGTTGCGCCCGCTCGCTTTAATACTTTGCTTAACTCTGCAAATGTTGCACCGGTTGTCATAACATCATCAACCAAAAGAATCTTTTTTCCATTAATATTTTCTGGATGTTTAATACGAAATACACCGCGTATATTTTCTGCACGCTGACTGGCGGTCTTATGTCCCATATCAGGTTTATATTTTCTCGTAACAGATATCACATCCAATTTTTTATTAAAATGACGCGCAATCGGACGCGCCAATAATGTTGCCTGGTTATACCCACGTTTCCACAATCGCAGATATGCCAATGGCACTGGCATTACAATATCAAAATTCGGCACATCACGTAACGCGCCAATCATCGCATTAGACATAACATCTTTATATTTTAATGCACCAGAATGTTTAAATGGTAACATAATATTACGCGACCAATCTTCATATACACATGCCGCGCGTGCAAAATCAATTTCGTTTTTATCAATTGCACATACCGGACAAAGTGGTTTGGGACCTAAATCAATATTTGATGGAAATGGATAACCACACACAGAACATTTTGGATCACCAATCCAGTTAAATTTAGACCAACAATCCGCACAAAATTCACCATGATTCATGGTGCGTGAATTACAAATTGGACAAGACGGGGGAAATAAAAAATCAATAAAATGAGACATAAAAATCTCAACTTTTTTGGGTTTACCAAGTCATAGATTTATATGTTTTTGATCCGACACTGTCACCAAACATATCTTTGCGTTGTTGTGTCATAACTTGGTATTGATCATTTGAAATGACACGCAAAACAAAATTATCGTCGTCACGGCTTGATAAAACTGGAACAATTCTTGCGTCAGCAACCCCAGTATCTTTTAATACTTGTTCAACAATTGCCAAACGACGTGCGGCCAATTTACGACCATCAAAGCTGCGGGTTGCATTTTCAGGTATAGATACTTGAACTGCGCGTTTTGGATTACTTGCAACCAATGTAGCATATTCGGCAAGCAATGTATAATTATCACGCGAAAGCGATGAATCATCGCCGCGAAATCCTATTTTGATTTCAAGTGTTCTTACACCGCCGCCATTTTCCGATAAATCGCGTGACGAATCAAATCCCTGAATTTGATTGTCAGATGTGCTTGCTATGTCAAAAGAATCAGAAATTTGATATGTTGATAAATGTTTATTTTCTGAAACGTATGTTTTTTGGAATGCTTTCTTTAATTCCATTGGTGACATTTTTGCAAAATCATTTTCTGAATCATCATCTTGTGATTGTTTTGAATCACGTGCAGTAACTTTGGCGACCGCAGATCTTGAAACAACTGAATCATTTTCAGAATCGTCATCCATTGGAACAACAACGCGGCGTACAGCTACATCATCAGAATCGTCATCCAACATTGCAACACGTGGTTGAACAGTCTTTTCTTCAGATTTTACATCAAAAGAAATTATTTGCGAAGTTTTTTCTGATGGACGAGCACGTTGATTTTCAACCATTTTTGTTATCTGGTCATCAAGATCAGTATTTGAAGCGTTACGTGTCAGAGAAACTGCACGTGGCGCTGATGCGACTGCAACAAACGTGTCGTCTTGTTCTTCTTTAAATATTTCTGGTAATTTAGCTGGTTTCTTAACAGCTTTTGCAACTGTTTTAGAATTACCATTTGCAGAACGCGCCCATATTTCGTTACTTGGACGATTTGGTGATAAAACGTCATTTGATGCAACAACTGCACTGCGTGATTTTACTTCTTGTTTTTTTGAAACCGCTGAAACTTCTACTTTCGCTTGTACTGTATCAGTGGACGGCGTTTCACCGTAAAGTGCACGTGCAGAAACGACACCACCAGATTCTATATTTACAACCGGCAAACGTGCACCTGCAAAAGATGACCCGATAAAACCAGCAGAAATTAACGAAAAAATTGAAAGATACGAAATCTTTGGCCGCATAAATTCTTCCCTTCGGAACAATGATAGAACAAATCGCAAATTCAGGGCAAGGGAAAAATTATACTGCACTCTGCGAATTTTTTGTGCCTCAGATTTGAACAAACTTTTTTTCGACTTTCTTAATACCTTTGTCTTTGAATGCAACGGTTAAAATATCATTATCTTGTTCTATCACAACACCAACCCCCAGTGTTTCATGTTTTACCAAACGCCCAATTATTGTCAGTGGTGCGGACGACTGAATATATTTTTTTGCACGAATAAATTTTCCAAATCCGTAATCCATTTTTGGACTGGCAATAAATTCAGGATCAATTTCTGTTATAAATTGACTTTTTGTATTATGCTGCCACTGACCAAACATCATTCGTGAAGCAGCGTGCGATATAGACATTTTTTTGCGCGCACGTGTTATCGCAACATAGGCCAGGCGTCTTTCCTCTTCAAGATTTCCTTCTTCGGTCGAAGCTTCTGACGGAAAAATACCTTGCTCTGCCCCAATTAAAAATACATTATTAAATTCTAAACCTTTGGCGGCATGAATCGTCATAATACTTACAAATTCGCGTTCGTTATTTGT
>CAZNTZ010000021.1:0-10796 GCA_964576135.1 uncultured Muribaculaceae bacterium
ACGCACATCTGAAATTATTTTTTTTACAACTGGCAATGCAACATCTGCTTCCAATAATGCGATTCGAATTTCCGACAATGCGTCATCAAGCATTTCCGAAGAAAGAGTGGTACGTCCAGACAGTTTCATAAAAACATTTGATAATTTTCTTGTAAGTGCGTCAAACATTTGCTTTTTCCCTTATTTTCAAACCATTTTACACAGATTATTGATGATTTCAAGATGGAAAAGTGTTACAATTTGTAAATGTTAGAAAGGTATGAAATATGGTAAAAAAATTCAAAGACATGATTAAATCTTATATTAAAGAATGTGTGAAAGCAGAAATAGAATTCTTAAAATCATCCGCCAACGACCCAGAATTATTTAATGAAGTTCTTGATAGAATGAGTAATCGATATAAAGACTTTAATTTTGGTACAAAAGAAGATTTTGCTATTTATATCCTTAATCATGGCGTTGATAATATTTATATTAAAAAAATTCCATTGAAACAAATTGTTATATTGGATTTATTAAAAGAACGTTCTAATAAATATTATGAACAAGCAAAAATTGAAGCAGAGAAACAGTTTGATATACAAAAAGTATTTGATAATGCAAAAAATCGTATCAAATTTACGATTGGTAAAAATAATTCAAAAATTTACAAAAAAAGTAAAATCATGTAATTATTGCGATGCATAAAAATAACCATTTTTTAATATAAACATTGACAAATTATAAAAAGGTGTAAGAATATTGTTAAAATAATGGATTATTTAACATGGCAAAAAAGCGCGTAAAATATAATAAATTGGTCGATGCACTTATAAAAAGAATTGGTAACACAGAAGAAAATTTTATTGGTAATTATGAAATAGAAAAACTTGAAGAACTTATTGATTTAACGACAGATATTCAAAATATATTATGCACAGCTTTTAATATATTCCCTTCGGATTTGGAAATTATGTCAAAAAAATTCGAACTGTCAGATAAAACTGCATTACTTTTACTGATCGCAGATGAATACAAAGATTTTAAATCAGATTTCCAAACGAACAGAGAATTGCTAAAATCAAAAGTAAATAATTTATTGGCAAAAAATATGCTATTAAATAGAAAATATAAATTGAATCCAAATACAAAAATCAGGTAAATAAAAAACGCGATAATTTTTTATCGCGTTTTTTATTCTTATCAGAAAGTCGTGTTGAATCTTAATTGTGCACCACCGTCTGTTGGTGTTATGGATACTTGTGTGTCCCCTTTGTAACGGGTTGTAAACAAATAATTAAATCCGATACCCAGTGCCGCACCGACAACAACGTCTGTAACATTATGCATTTTTGCGCGAACGCGTGAATATCCAACAAATGTTGCCGCTGCATACATTGGTGCACCAATATACCAACCATATCTGCGTTGCCAGAAAGCAGCACCAGCAAATGCAAATGATGTATGTCCAGATGGGAAAGTACGTCCACCATATCCTTCGGGTTGATAAGGTCTTTCTTCGTTTGTTGCAATTTTAAGAAGCTGAGTTGTCGCCGCTGTTGCTGCTGTCGCTTCGGTAACCTGCCAAGATCCTTCATAATCACCTATTGCCATTGAATAAATCAATCCAGACAAAGGCAATGCCAGCTGTACCACCGTTCCAATATCTTCAATCGCTTTATCAGTCGCGGTTGCATGATAGCCAACAAAATGTCCGGCGTTTGCAGATTGTGACAATAAAACTATACCGCCCAGCGCTGCTATTGATAATTTTCTCATAAAAGTCTTCCTTTTAATTATTATTGAACTTGCGGCAGTATATAACTATTTAAGATACTTTTGCAAATATTTTCCTGTAACTGAATTCTTATTTTTGGCAATAATTTCTGGTGTGCCAGATGCGACAATCTCTCCACCGGCATCACCACCACTTGGTCCCAAATCAATAACCCAGTCAGCCGTTTTAATTACTTCAAGGTTATGCTCAATTACAATAACTGTATTTCCGGCATCAACCAATTCATGCAAAACAGATAACAGCATTTTTACGTCTTCAAAATGCAGACCGGTTGTTGGTTCATCCAGAATATACAATGTGCGACCTGTACTGCGCGCTGATAATTCTTTGGATAATTTGACACGTTGTGCTTCGCCGCCCGATAAATCCAGAGATGATTGACCTAACTTTATGTAATCCAACCCAACGCGTTTTAATAATTCAAGTTTGTTTTTAATTGACGGAACATTGATAAAAAATCTATACGCTTCGTCCACAGTCATATCCAAAACATCTGCGATTGATTTATCTTTGTATTTTACTTTCAACGTTTCTTCGTTATAACGTGCACCATGACAACGCTCGCATTCGACATAAACGTCTGGCATAAAATTCATTTCGATTCGAACGACACCGTCACCCTGGCATGCTTCGCATCTGCCTCCTTTTACATTAAAAGAAAATCTACCTGGTCCATATCCACGTGCTTTGGATTCTGGCAGTTCAGCAAAGAAATCACGCACCGCAGTAAACAATCCAGTATATGTTGCAGGGTTGGATCGCGGCGTACGCCCAATCGGAGATTGATCTATATCAACAACTTTGTCTATGTTTTCAAGTCCAGTAATTTTATCATGATCACCAACAGGTTCTTTGGAGTTATGCAGGGTGCGCATTGCCGCTGGGTATAAAGTATCAAGCAGTAATGAAGACTTACCACTGCCTGAAATTCCAGTAAGTACAACAAATTTACCAAGTGGAATTTGAACATTAACGTCTTTCAAATTATTTTGACGAGCCCCGCTGATAATTATATTTTCACCATTACCATTGCGACGTTTTTCTGGTACTTGAATAGTTTTTTTACCGGACAAATATTGACCAGTTAATGATTCTGAATTATTAATCACTTCTTGTGGTGTTCCATGCGCAACTATGTTTCCGCCGTGTACACCTGCATGTTTACCGATATCTATTAAATAATCGGCATTACGCATTGCGTCTTCGTCGTGTTCAACAACAATTACTGTGTTATCTTTGTCACGCAAAGTTTTTAACGTATCAAGTAATTTATCATTATCCGATTGATGCAAACCAATTGATGGTTCATCAAGAACATATAAAACTCCTGACAGACCGCTGCCGATCTGCGAAGCAAGACGAATACGTTGTGCCTCGCCCCCAGAAAGTGTGCCGGCATGTCTTGATAATGTAAGATACCCAAGACCTACATTTTGTAAAAATTCAAGTCTGCTTGTGATTTCACGCAAAATTGTTCGTGCAATCTCGTTTTCCTTGGTTGTTAAATGATTTGGTAAATCTTTGAACCACACGACAGATTTCACAACAGACATATTTGCTGCATCCATAATATCCAGTCCATTGACCTTTACGGATAATGCTTGGATATTTAATCTTTTACCATGACAAACTGGACACGGTGTTTGTAATTGATACTTTTGCAGTTCTAACTTCATTGGTTCAGAATCAGCTTCGCGCCATCTGCGATCAAGATTTGTAATTACACCTTCGAATGGTTTTTCATATTCATACCCATTCCAATTTACACGAACAGATTCATCGCCAGTCCCATATAAAATTAAATTTTTTTGCGTTTCACTCAGACTGTCCCACGGTTTTGAAAGTGGAACTTTATATTTCTTTGATATCGCTTCTAAAACATTTTCATATTGCGTCAGCATTCCACCACGTGACCATGGCGCAATTGCACCGTCACGAATTGATTTTGTACCATCAGGAACAACTAATTCTGGCGACATATTTAATTTTATACCCAAACCGTCGCAATCTGGACAAGCGCCAAGCGGTGCATTAAATGTGAAAAGTCTTGGCTCTATCTTTGGAACTGTAAATCCTGAAACTGGACACGCAAATTCTTGGGAATATAGAATGTCTTCATTTGTATCTAAACGTCTGACCAGAACACTGCCCTTGACCAAACGCAATGAAGATTCAAACGAAGCGGAAAGGCGTGATGTAATTTCATCTGAATTTATAATTTCTAATCTGTCCACTATTACAAAAATGTCATGCTTTTTATTTTTATCAAGTGCTGGCACCATATCCAGCTTAACAACTTCTCCATCAATTATGGCGCGTGTGTAACCTTGTTTAATCAAGAATGCAATTTCTTTTTTATATTCGCCCTTTCTTTGACGAACAAGTGGAGCCATAATATATATCTTGTTTCCACTTGGAATTTTCATTGTCCATTCAACCATTTCCGAAATTGTCTGGGATTTAATAGGTAAACCAGTAACCGGGGAATGAGGCACACCGATTCGCGCCCAAAGCAAACGCAAATAATCATATACTTCGGTCACTGTACCAACAGTTGAACGCGGATTCTTTGAAGTCGTTTTTTGTTCTATTGATATTGCTGGGGATAAACCTTCGATAAGATCTACATCTGGCTTACGCTGCATATCAAGAAATTGACGCGCATAAGCAGACAGCGATTCGACATAACGACGTTGCCCTTCGGCGTATATAGTGTTAAAAGCCAGTGACGATTTTCCGCTACCGGAAACGCCAGTTATAACAACCAATTTATTCTTTGGTATGTCAATATCTATATTTTTAAGGTTGTGCTCACGCGCACCACGAATTTTTATTGTATTCATAACTAAGAAAGTTTAGTGCAAAATCGCTTAAAATCAAGTCCAAACCAAAAACAGATTAATTAAAAAACCGGCTTAATCAAAAGCCGGTTTTTTGTTTTATTCAACTGAAACATTCTGTTGTTCTTGTGGAACGGCAGCAGGCTTCGCAATAAGACCTTCGGGGGTAAGATTTATACCTGATTTACGGGTGTTTGCAGCGCCAAGTTTTGGTATAAGATCACCGTTTACCCAAACATCAACCCCGCCGGCATTACCAAGTGTTGCGCGCGCGTTTTCTGTTGGAGCATAATAAACATCGCCTGCGACCAAAACGCGTGAAAATAATGTTTCACCCTTGGTATTTTCAACTTTTAACCATGTTTCAGCCTGAGCCTGTAATACAACACGCGCATCTGCACGGTTTTCAGTGCCAAAATATTCTTTGACAGGAATTGTGAATTTTATTTGTGGACCCATTTGTTCGGAAACCTGATCAGAATCAGTTGTATCCATACTTGTTCTCACAAAAGCAACTATCTTAACAGAGATAATTATTATAAATATCGCCGCAATAGCGCCAGCAATGATTTTCCAATTCATAGTCAGTTTTTTTGTCAGACCGGCCATGGCACCTGAAAAATCAACAGATTTTCCAGATTCTTCATCGTCTTGTTCTTCAAATTCTGGCTTGATATTTAATTCTGATTTAATCTTTTTGATTATTTCATCAGGATTCAATCCCAATTCAATTGCATAATTACGTGCAAAACCAAAAACATGCACCAGTTCTGGAATTCTTTTATACTCTCCGCGTTCCAGAGCATCTAAAAATTCTTCTTTGACACACAATTGACGCGCAATTGTTTGCAATTCACGCTTGCGACGACCAGCAGTGCGCGCATTAAACATCATTTGACCAGCGGTCATTTCATTGGTTTGGCTTATCTTATCAGTCATTGTTTCCTAATTCCCGTAAAATCGAGAATTCCTTTATATATTTATGGCCTAGTTATGGTTTCTTATAATAATGATTTGTTTGCTACTTTTCAATAAAAAATTCTCTGATGGCCGACGCCATTTCCTGACCAGAACTTATTTGGTTCACAAGAACACGAAAAGCTGCAGCCCCAGGACGACCGCCAGCATACCAAGCAGCATGTTTACGAAACAGTAAAACTCCTGCACTTGGACCATAATAAGCGATTGTTTTATCCAGATGCTCCAAGATTAAATCAGAATCTTTAATATTATTTTTATGATTTAAAAGCTTTGCAAATATCCACGGATTACCCATCATGGCACGCCCTATCATTGCCCCATTTGCACCAAGATTTTCCAAAATTTTGATATCTGATTCAGTTTTTATATCACCATTATAAATAACTGGAATTTTGCCATTCAATGATAACTGTATCTTTGCGATTTTTTCCCAATCTGCATTACCAGAATACCCAGCGGCACGTGTTCGTCCATGCACAGTTACAAATTGTGCGCCATTATCCGCGGCAATACACACCAGTTTATCACTATCCAACTGATCATTATCCCACCCCAGACGGGTTTTAACAGAAACTGGTATTTTTACGGATTTGCAAACAGAGTTTACAATTTGCCCAGCCAGTTTATGATCACGCATTAAAAATGCACCTGCGCCTGCACGTGTTGCAACCTTGGGTACTGGACAACCCATATTTATATCAATCCACGCTGCACCGTTTTGTTCGACAATTTTTGCTGCATCAGCCATAATTTTTGGATCTGCCCCAAAAATTTGTGCCCCAATTAAACCTTCGTTTGTATAATCATCAAAATTTCGGTTACTATTTGTTTTTTTCCCCGATTGATTGGCAACCAAAGAATGTGAAGAAATCATTTCTGTAAGAATTGGTATTGTTGGTTCACATTTGCGTAAAATTTCACGAAATGGGCGATCTGTGACACCAGCCAGTGGCGCCGCAAAAATCGGCGTTTCAATTGTTAAATTCGATAATTTGATTGCTTTGAACATATTTGGTATAATAGCCGCCGTGAAAGACAAAATCAAACTTTTCTTTGGATTCTTGGGTCGCGGCTGGGTTGGCGGAATACGCGGCAAGATTGGCGTGTTTGCTTTGATACTGGCTTTGGTAATGTTTATTAGAATGTTTTTTGGCGAAGTATCGGTTCAAAAATTCATTATAAATATTTGGAAACTGAAAGATGAAGAAGTTCGAATGGTTCAAGAACAAGCTAAATTGGATTTAATGAATAAACATATAAAGCTTATTATGGAGCATTCCCCAGATTACGTAGAAGAAATATCACTCAAATATTTAAATATGGGTGACCCAAATACTAAAGTTTTAAAATAATTTCTGAATTAAAATAAAGAATTTTTTCTCATTAAAAGAATGTATAATTTGTGATACAATTATGTAAAACCAAGGAGTTTTAGATATGACAGTATTACTTTTTATAATATCAATTTTACTTTCTTTTCTTCCTGGAATTTTTGGTACAATTTTTTCGGCAAATATGCGATACGATGCCTGGTACAGCATATTGAATAAATCAGTTCTTAATCCGCCTTCTTGGGTATTTCCTATTGCTTGGAATCTTATTTATTTAGCATTGGGTGTCGCGTTATTCTTGGTACTTATAAACAACATAAACAAATCAAAAAAGCCTTTGTTTATATTTATTATACATATGTTTGCAAATGCGTTTTGGTCATATTTATTTTTTGAATTACATATGGTTTTGCTAAGTGCATTGCTCATAATCGCTTTGTTGGCAATTGCGTGGATAATGCGTAAAGAATTTTCAAAAATCAACCGTGCAGCCGGAATACTTGTCTGGCCATACATACTTTGGTTGTGTTTTGCATTATATCTGAACAGCGCGGTATATTTTCTGAATTAAGCAAATAAAAATTCTTAACGAACTTTTTGTTGCGCCAATTCTGAATATCTTTGTGCACCATTACGTTTTAACATACTAACAATTATGTCAGATTCGGCATCTATGGCTTTGTCCAGGACAGTGCTTGCACCAATGCTATGATTTGGGTTCACATATTTCAGCATATATTCCAAAGCCGGTATATAAGTACGTGTCGGATAAAACGCATCCCTGACCGTGTATATCATCATATAAATAGGTGTTTCGCTGAATTTATTTTCCACGTCTATTTTTGCACCATATTTTTGCAACAATTTTAACACAGATATTTTTTGTGAATCACGGGCCCATATATGAACAAATGTATTTTGAAATTCATCAATTACACTGTTTGCATCTACGCCATTTCTGAGATACAAATCTATAAAATATAAACGATCATTTATAATCGCAGTCATAACGTCAGCAGCTGTCGGTTTTTCCAGTTTATTTTTAATATAATAGTTTGCAACATCTTGCAAATTGTGCATTGCACAAAAACCGAGCACACTTTTTGCAAATTCAAACCTGGGAATTTTTTTCAAGCATTCCAAGATTTGATTATTGTCAGACATCTGAACAGCTGTTGATAACTGTTGTTTATTTTTATAATTATTATATCCCATTAACCAAATTGATTCGTCTATTAAATGAGTTTCTGCATAGCGTTTTGTATGTTTAGCAACTAATTCTGCAGGTGTAGTTGGTTTCACATTCTGCTCTGCTGCGGCTATTTCCCTGGCTTTTCTTTTTGCACCTTTTTGTGACATAACAAATCCTTTGTTTATTTTTTATAATTATCTGACTTTATCGGGACGTATACGTTCTAATATTCCAGCAAATGTAAGTTTTCTTATCTTAGTCATATGTTTTACAATATTTTCGGTCGGACATGCGGTTACGCAATCCCCACAATTTGTGCAACGGTTATGATTCACAGTGCTGGTTATTAATCCTGAACCCGGTATATCTTGGTCATTAACAACTATGGCATTTGCTTTGCATGCTGCAACACATGCGGTATCGCATCCATCAATCAAATCTTGCATCGATTCATATTTTGCAGAATGATATTTTGCCTTTGGCGCAATACACCATGCTTTGCTGTCAACTACTTCTTTGCTGATAAAATAATAGTTTTGCCCTATTTCTTGTTTTACGCGTTCATCACGTTTGGCCAATTTTGCAGCACGCCAATTATTCAATTTCCACAATGAATTCTTTTTCGCGGTTTCAATATCATTATACCAATATGAATATATTGGATAACCAACCAATTTTAATTTATATTGTTTACGTATTACTGTGTGATATTCAGTGTGTTCACAAATCAGATCCATGTATGCATTAAAATATCTGACATGATTTTCATGTGTACGTGGTTTATCCATCAAATCAAACATTACGGATGCTGGGTTATAATCACTTTCTACTTCTTCCTGCACCTCTCGCACGGATGAAAAAAGCCAATATTTCTTATCTTTGTGAATTAAACGTGTTTGACCAACAAATTCTTTTGATGCTCTTTCAAAATCTGGCTCTACAAATCTCAGCGATAATAAATCAGAATCTTTGTTCATTGTTAAAAACCTTAGTTTAATAACTATACGCTTGATTTTATTACAAATAATTTATTTGTCAAGACATTCAAACTAACAAATAAATATATCAGAAATATTTATAAATACCTGAACCTTGCATACCTGTCACCAAGGATTATAAACGATATAATTGATGGTAATATTCCATCAGAAATTACTTTACAAAAGTTATTCACTCTTGGCAGTAAACATGACAAGTTTAATGAACAGGAAGAATTGGTTTATAAACCATAAAAATATTGACAAATAAAAAAATAAGTATAAAATTCTATTCAAAGGGATTAACTATTCAAAAAATTGGATTTTTTGCAGGATCTTTTGACCCATTTACTTGGAGACATTGGGGATTAATTTCTTCTGCACTTACAACTTATGATAAAATATTTATTGGTATAGGAACAAACCCAGATAAAAAAACTTTGTTTTCAGATAATGAACGCTTAGAGATTATAAAAAATGCTATTAACGATTTTTTACAATCACAAAAATATAAATATGTATTAAATGCAAAAAACACAATCGATGATATTGTTAGCACAAAAAAGTTATCAAACGATATAAATTGTATTCAACCTATTTTATATAACAATCAAACTGTTGATACTGCTATAAAATTGGGTGCAAATACATTGCTGCGAGGGGAACGTAATTCTGCTGACAAAGAATATGAATATTCCATAAAAAAAGCAAATGAAATTTTATTAAATATTCGTAATAAACATTTAAGTTTTGATACTATAAATATTTATAAAAAAACATATAAACATATTTCTTCTTCTACAACAAAAGCTTTGGTTAATTTAAGAGAATATATAGCTGCCGAAGAATACGTATTTCAATCAACACATAATGCAATAATGAAAAAAGCATTACAACCATTATTTGAAAAAACATCTAATACATTTGGAATAACAGATAAAAAAACAATTGATTATGAATATAACAGATTGTCTACAATGTACACTTCTGACAGATTATATCATAATATGTCACATATCGCAGCAATGGTAAATTATCTAAATATTTATGAAACCTATAATGGGAAATTAGAAGAATTTGATAAAAATATTCTAACTATGTCCATATTTTATCATGATTTTATTCAAACAAATGAAAATTCTGAACAACTATCCAGTTTGGCAGCATCTGCTTATTTAAAACATCAATCCGCTAACACTACGGAAAAAGTTACATCTTTGATAATGGCAACTAATCATACTGAAAATCTTATTTCATCAGATTTAGATAAATTAATTGCAGATTTGGATTTATCTATACTGGGAACAAAACACCGATATCCAACTTATGCTCGTAAAATTAGACAAGAATATAGCCAATATTCTGACTCTGATTTTGCTAATGGTCGTTGTGCTATTTTGGAAAAACTGTTATCAAAACCAAATTTATATAAAACTGATTTCTTCAAAAAAATGTTTCAAAAAACAGCAGAAGAAAATTTAAAATCTGAATTAAATTTCTGGAAAAGTTATTCAAAATAAATTTTACTTAGTGACTCTGCAAAAACGCCCGTGGATGTAAGTGGGGATGGATTGGGGTAATTTGCCCCAGATTCCAGACATACCAAAGTCACAAGTTGTTTATGTGCCGCACACAGCTGGCGAAAAATAAAAAATACCGCGAAACGGCGGTATTTTATTTATTCTGGTCGGGGCGACA
>CAZNTZ010000022.1:0-10690 GCA_964576135.1 uncultured Muribaculaceae bacterium
CACAAGTTCTGATGCTGTGCCTGTTGGTTTAAATAAAAATCAGGTTGCAGAAATGCTTTCTGGGACAACTGTTGTTACGACAAATGGGAATTATACAATAACAGGGATTTTGAACGTTCCGACACCGCCATTGCCATAAAATGCGAGACAAGGCTTTGTTTAAAAAATATTTTTCAATTTTTAATATAATTTTTGCGATTACATTGCCAGTCACTGTTTATTCTGGACAAATTGCCAATGTAGAATATATACATAATAAAATAAAAAATTCACATAACATAGATGTTCCAATAAATCCTTTGGCTTCACCAACCCAGATTGCTAATGTTGAATATTTGTTGTGTGCTGTGGATAAGGCAAACGAAGCACTTAACGGTGAAAAAACTACAGATTATTGCCATCAATCAGGCGCAATTCCGCAAGTGGTTGATACTGTTGCAGTTAACACAGCGATAAGTGAAAAAATAAAATTAAATGTTCCGGCTAATGCTGACAGTGTGATATTAATGATTGGCGACGGAATGGGAATAAATCACATAAACTGCTCTGGTGGGTATATTTCCACTTTATCTACTTCGGCATGGGTTTCAACTTATCCTGCAAATGGCCCAAGTTATATCACGGATTCTGCGGCTGGTGCCACTGCATATGCATGCGGTTTGAAAACAAATAATCAATATATTGCTATGACACCTGGGGGACAAATATGCGAAACTGTTGCAGAAAAAACTTCGGCAAAGGGATATCAAACTGTCATAGCAACCGATGACATAATAAGTGGTGCTACGCCGGCTGCATTTTATGCACATACTCTGAACAGATCTAATACAACTGAAATATTATCTTGGCTTGCAATAAATTCACCGCCAATGGTTGTCGAAGGCAGTTTATCAAGCCCATCTGCATACACATCATATCTTATCAATCAATATGATACAAATGGTGGCGCGAACGGTCGCATAAATGGAAAACCTTTCTTTTGGATGATAGAAGAAGCATTAATAGATAAATCTTCGCATTCAAATGATTATCCAGGAATGCTGACCCATATGTCAGATTTTAATGATGCGGTACAGGTTGCTGTGAATTTTGTTAATTTACATCCCGAAGTAACGCTTATTGTTACCGCAGATCACGAAACTGGGGGATTGAATACTGGTTGTGTTTATACAAGTACAAACCACACTGGGGCAAATGTTCCGTTATATTCTTTTGGAAAACATAGCTCTATTTTTTCTGGCACAATGCAAAATTCAGATGTTGGAATACAAATTCAACAAATAATATTTCCAAATTAAAAACAGTTAATAATCATAATTTTTGATTAAAACCTATTTTAATCTCAGAATGACTGGGGAGAACGTTTTGCCAACCTTTGCATTTAATTTGCATCCATCCATAATGGTAAAACATTATTGGATTTTTTGTTGGATTAAACCCTTTGCTTTTTAGAATTTTGCTTTGTTCGCCGGTTGCGAATATAAGCATGTTCTGAATATACCACCAACCAACTTTTTTTACTTTATCTGGGTTTTGTAAGAATATTGGACGCATAATATCAAAACACTCAAAATTATATTTTGCAAAATGTTCTATCCAAAAAGACATTGGTTGTTCATTAATATGATTTGGACCATGTTGGTTCGGAATTGCCGAAGAAAATAAAATAATATCTGCAGATTTGCTTAACACCCGAACAAAATTTTCAATTGTTTCAGGTAGTAAATGTTCCCCAGTTTCCAAAGACATAGCCAGGTCATATTTTTCATTATTAATTTTTGCTATGGAATCAATATCAGCGATTTTAATTTTAGATCTTGGAATATAAAGACTTTCTTCGGGCATATGATTACCATCGATACCTTCAATATTTTTTACACCCATGTCTTGCCATGCTTTCAGCCAAGTGCCAACGCCACAACCTATATCCAGGACACTTTCTGGCATAAAAAAATTGTCTTTGAACATTTGTAATACAATACGTGCGGATTGATACGATTCTGCAGCTTGTTCATTATAAAATTTTTCGTCATATACAAATTTTTCTGACATTATTTTTGCTCCGGTTATTATGTTAAGTCAATTATGAAAATATATCTAGTATTTTTAGTATTTGATAACTTAATTGTTTAAGTTTACCATACAAACAATTAAGGGTTGTTCATGTTAAGTGTTTTTACAAAATTGGCGGATTTTATAACGTATAGTTTATTGGGTTTGGTCAGCAACGATCGCATTGCTGATGCGGTTCATTTTTTTGTAGAAGATGTGACCAAAATTTTCATTTTGTTATTGATAATGACAATGGTTGTATCTTTATTCAGAACAAAATTAAATCCAGAAAAAGTACGTGATTATTTGAATGGAAAACCAAAATGGCTGGCTTATTTTTTGGCTGTATTGTTGGGCGCTATAACTCCGTTTTGTTCATGTTCTTCGATACCTTTGTTTATTGGATTCATAGAGGCCGGAATCCCTTTTGGTGTAACAATGTCATTTTTAATAACTTCGCCGCTGATTAACGAAGTTGCAGTCATAGTTTTAGCATCAACTATTGGAATCAAATTTGCGATTATTTATTTAATTACAGGGATGATTTTGGGACTTTTTGGTGGACTTGTTATGGAAAAATTAGGTTTTGAAAAATATGTCGAAGATTACGTATATAAAATCCGAATGGGTAATCAAAATTCGCCACAGCCAGAAAAAATAACTGTTTGGCAAAGAATTTCTATGGCATGGGATTATTCGCGTGAAATTATAAATCGTGTTTGGATATATATTATAATTGGTGTTGGTTTGGGTGCTTTCCTGCATGGTTTTGTTCCAGCGGATTTTTTCGCAAAATATGCCGGTGAAAATAATATTTTTGCAGTTCCATTTGCAGCATTGGTTGGAATACCACTGTATTCAAACGCAACGGGTGTGATTCCGATTGCAGAGGCTTTGTTGACCAAAGGTGTGCCAATTGGGACAGTTTTGACAATGATGATGAGTGTTGTGGCAATATCATTGCCGGAACTTATAATCCTGCGTAAAGTGTTAAAGCCACGGTTATTGGTATATTTCGCAGGTATGTTATTTCTGATGTTTGTAATTGTTGGTTATTTCTATAATGCAATTATGTGATTTATGGGGAAAATTATGAAAAATATAGAAGTTCTAGGAACAGAAAAATGCGTTAAATGCACAAATCTGACAAATAAAATTGCAGATATGATTTTGGTAAATAATTTTGACGCACATGTTGAAAAAATCACAGATTTGGCAAGAATTATGGGTTATGGTGTGATGTCTGTACCATCGGTTGTAGTTGATGGTAAATTAAAATGTATTGGCCGTGTACCATTGGATTCCGAGATAACTGAATGGTTAAAATAAGCAGGTCCGAATAAAAAATAATGTCTTATGGCAAAAAATACTGGACTTTTTTCAAAATAAATGTATAAATAGCCATCGCGCCGGTTTAGCTCAGCTGGTAGAGCATCTGATTTGTAATCAGAGGGTCGGGGGTTCGAGTCCCTCAACCGGCACCACTTTCCAAATTTTATTGCGCGTTTGATACATAATTTGTAATATGTCTGCCAGAGGCAGACTATGTTATATCCCAATAAATTTGTAATCGTAGGAATGACTACTTTTAATACCGAGTTTTTGCGTATTTCGATTCCGCAACTTGCAAAAATTAAAAGCCCAATTTTTCTTATCTTACATAACGATAATCCCACAAAAAAAGTCAGTACACGTGATATTCGAAAATTTGGATATCGTGGAAAATTGATAATTTTGAATGCAACTGAAAATATCGGGCCAATGCGTTCAAGATTAAAAATATTAGCGGCGGCCCGTAATGCAAATATAAATTCTGATTGGTTTATTTTTGTTGATGATGATGATTTATTGATGAATGTTGATGTTCCAAAGGTCAGCGACGAAGTATTTGCAATACAACAAAATATGCTGTTTATAAAACGTCGTCTGATTGATTTATTATGCGCCCAAGACGATGCACAAAGTTGTAAACCAAATGGCGTAAATATAACGGTCGAACATCCGCATATTGGAATTGTTGGCACATTGATTCGTACATCTGTGATTTTAAAACTTGGCACACAGATTGAACCAATTGTAAAAGGTATTATTGCAATTGATGAAACACTGAGTGTGCGACCGCCCGAAGATATTGTTATGTGGTTTTATCTGACAACTTTTGCAAAAAGGTTAAATCCGATTGCTAAACTGGTTTATATTAACAGTGCAAATTATATTGCAACCGCATTGGATAGTGCGCCAGAAAAATATGGTCGTATGCGCATTCCAACAAATCAACCCCAAGAATGGTATGATGAAATAATGATTAAATATATGGAATTGTTTTAATTGACAATTTGACGCTATTTCCTTAAAATCCAAGGGTTATAAAGCAGGAAAAAATGAATTATTCGCAAATCAGAAAAACTTTTTTAGACTATTTTTCAAAGAATGGGCACACAATTGTTCCGTCAGTTTCATTGATACCAAATGATCCAACTTTGTTGTTCACGGTTGCCGGGATGGTTCCGTGGAAGGGTATGTTACAGGGGACAGAACAATTAAAATATGGCGCGCGTGTTGCGGACGTTCAAAAATGTTTGCGCGCTGGTGGAAAACATAATGACCTGGAAGATGTTGGTTTTGATGGACGTCATCATACTTTCTTTGAAATGATGGGTAATTGGTCTTTTGGTGATTATTTCAAAGAAGGCGCAATTGAAATGTCTTGGGAATTATTGACCAAAGAATTTGGATTGGACCCATCACGCATTGTTGTTACAACACATACATCAGATGACGAAGCAACAGCAATTTGGAAAAAAGTAGCAGGCAAAGAAGCAATTCGTTTAGGTGATAAATCAAATTGGTGGGCGGCCGGTGATGTTGGACCATGCGGACCATGTACAGAAATGTTTTACGATTTTGGTTCTGATGTTCCAGGTGGTTTGCCAGGCAGTGCAAACGAAGATGACGGACGTTTTGTAGAAATTTGGAATGATGTATTTATGCAATTTGATCGTGATGCAAACGGAAATTTATCACCATTACCAAAACAAAATGTTGATACTGGCGCAGGGCTCGAAAGATTTGCATCAATAATGCAAAACAAATTAGATAATTATGATACAGATTTATTTGTCGCTTTGAAATCTGCAGTTTCAGATGTTACCGGTGTTTTGGAAACTGAATCAAATCGTCCATCATTCAAAGTTATAACTGATCATTTACGTTCAGTTGGTTTTGCAATTGCGGATGGTGTTGTCCCGGGTAATACTGATCGTGGATATGTTATTCGCCGTATTTTGCGCCGTGCTATGCGTCACGGACAAATATTAGGGCACAAGGGCGAATTGCTGTCAAAATTATATCCAGTTTTGATTGAACAGATGGGTGACACATATCCAGAATTAAAAAACGAATATAATCGTGTTGTTGAAACAATCAGAAACGAAGAACATTCATTTGCAGATATGTTAGAAAACGGAATGAAATTACTTGATAAAGAAGTTTCAAATAATGATAAAACTTTATCAGGTGAAACGGCTTTTAAACTTTACGATACTTATGGATTTCCACTCGATTTGACACAAATGATTTTGCGTGATCGCGGAATTGATGTTGATGTTGCAGGTTTTGAAAAATCAATGAACGAACAAAAAGAACGTTCACGTGCTGATACTAAGGGTACCCGAACACTGTGGGAAGGTAGAATTAACACAAACCATATACAAGACACAGAAGATAATCATAAATATAAACCAGAATTTACAATAAATTCAAAAGTTATAGATATTTTAAAAAATGGAGAGTTTGTTGAATCTGCGTCTGGAGAGAATAGAGATGAAATAGAAGTTGTATTAGATAAAACAAAATTTTATGGAACACAAGGTGGACAAGTTGGTGATACAGGAACTATTCTTAGTGTAAATCAGACCCCTGATAAATCTATTCTTATGACAGTATCAGAAACGTTCAAAGTTGGAAATGTTATAATTCATAAGGGTATTTTAATTGGTGAAATACAAGTTGGTGAATCTGTAATTCCAGTTATAGATAATAATATTCGTGAACAGACTGCGCGGGCGCATACTGCGGCACATTTATTACAAGCGGCATTAAGAAAAGTTTTGGGTGATGGTGTCGAACAACGTGGCAGCAAGGTTTCCCCAGACAGTGTTCGTTTTGATTTTTCATTTGGGCGCGCCATGACCAAAGAAGAATTGACCCAGGTCGAAGATTTAATAAATAAATGGATTGATGCCGATTTAACAGTCAAACACGAAGAAATGACAATAGAAGCGGCACGCGCAAAGGGCGCTATGGCATTGTTTGGTGAAAAATATGGTGATACTGTTCGTGTAATTACCGCGGGTGATATTTCTTGCGAATTGTGCGGTGGAACCCATGCAACAAATACCGGTCAAATTTTACACGCAAAAATCAACAAAGAAAAATCAATTTCATCAGGTATTCGCCGTATAACAATGTCAGTTGGAAATATGGCAGAATAATTTACTAGGAAGAGAGAATGTGAGAAAAAATAAGAGATAAAAATGGATAAAGAATTATTAGAACAAAAATGTCTAGAACTTTTAAAATTATCAAAGTTCATAGTTCGTTATTCAAAATCTTATGATTTTTTTATAAAGTTTAAGCCGTCTAACAAAATACCAATACAAAATATTTTAAAAGAAATTAATTTTAATTCTTGGGATTTTAAGACGCGTAATCCAGATATGATAACCGGAAAAACTTTGTATATGAGTCAGACTGCTTACATAGAGGTTTGCAAATGGTTTGATGATATTTTACCGAAACTTGGGCATGTACGTCCTAATGGTGATCTGTCTGATCATTTTCTGATGATTTATAATAGTATTCAGGTAATAGATAAACAGCCTGTATTTAAAGAAATGGATAATATACTAAGAAGCAAAGCAGAGCATTTTGTGGTTATAGATGACAAAGTATCACATTATATGTATTTCTTAAAAAATGGACAAAGTCGCTAATTTTTAATTTATTCCCAGAGAGAGAATGTAAAAACGCATAAGGAATAAAAATGGATAAAGTTTTTCTGAATCAGAAATGTATTGAACTTGTAAATACTGCAGATTTTATTATTCGATATTCACAGCATAACGATTTTATTGTTAAATTTGATCCAAATAAAAAACCTGCTATTGAAAAAATATTCAATGATATTGAAATAGTTGCTTGGGATTTTTTGACACGCAAAGATTCTGTGACAGGGCGCACTTTTCACATGTGCACAGATACATATCTGGATACTTGTGCATGGTTTGATGTTATTTTTAAGAAATTTGGTCAAATTCGTCCAAGTGCAGATTTATCTGAAATTATGGTCGTGGCAACAAATAATATCCAAAGAGAAAACAAAAAACAGGTTTTTAAAGACATGGATGCAGCATTGCAAGCAGCAGCGTCGTCAAAGAAAATTGTTTATGAAAAAACTCCTTATTACATGTATCAAATTCAACGCGCTGATTCACGATAGTTTAAAAAACTTGCATTTTTATAATAAAGTCATATAATAATAGGGAAATATGTTCGGATATCATTTTGATTATCCGGAAAAATTCCCCTTTGTATCTTTATCAGTGATTGGTATAATGCAAACAGGTAAGCCGCAAGGCTGCAGATTCACTTTTTGTAAACATTTTGATTTATAAATAATGAATTTGTGGTCTTGCACAACATAAACCATAAAAAAAGGAAAAATTTAAAAAATGGTTAAAGTAAAAGAAAAAAAAGAAAATGCGAATGTTTCGCAGAATGTAAAAAATGATCCAGATGCAGTAAGTTTTTTTGCCCTTGGTGGATTGGAACACGTTGGACAAAATATGTATGTTTACAAATACAAAGGTAAATATCTGATTGTTGACTGTGGTATGGGATTTTTAGAGGGTGAATACGAAGGTGCGGATACACGTTATTGCGACACCAGTTATTTAGAAAAATACAAAAAAGACGTTGTAGGGTTCGTTATAACACACGGTCACGAAGATCATACTGGTGGTTTGAAATTTATATGGCCAAAGTTTGGCTGTCCGATTTATTGTACAAGATTTGTTGAAAATTTTATGCGTAAAACATTCACAGGTTTCGGTATCGAAACCAAGCCAAATGATTTCATAGTCTTTGATCATAATGGTGATAAATTTGATGTTGGCCCGTTCGGGATTGAAACATTTCACGTAAGCCATAGTGTACCAGAAGCAAATATGGTAATTATTAAAACCGAGCAGGGCAAAATTTTGCATTCTGGTGACTGGACTTTCAATGATGATAATCCGATTGAACCAAAAACAAACTATGCAAGACTTGCTGAAATTGGTTCAGACCCGGATTTGCTGGCGGTGGTTTGTGATTCAACAGAAATATCGCGTCAACCTGTTCAAACAACAGAGCGCGAAGTTTGTGACACACTTACAAAATTGATGAAAGATGCGCCAGGTCGTGTTTTAGTTACCGGTTATTCACGTTCTATATCACGTCTTAAAATGTTTTCAGAGGCTGCACGTGCGGCTGGTCGTGTTCCTTGTATCAAAGAACGTTCCAGTTCACGTCCAGTCCCATATGTTGGATTGCCAGAATTTCGTGAAATTGGAATCGAATATGGATATTTGAACGAAGATGATTTATTGCTTCACAAAGATATCAAAGATTTGCCAGCAGAAAAACAAGCAATTTTTTTGACCGGATCCCAAGGTGAAAAATATGCAATGTTAACACGTCTGGTCCAAGGGCAAGTAAAAGAATTAAAATTAGAACCAACAGATTTAGTAATCTTTTCTGCAATTATTATTCCTGGTCGTGAAAAAGACGTATCGTTCATGTATAACAAATTGGCAAAATTGGGCGTTCATACACGCACAATATTTGATACCGATAAATTGCATGCAAACGGGCACGCAGGTCGACCGGAATTCGAACGTTTTTATGACATGGTTCATCCGCAAACAATTATTCCAATGCACGGTGAATATGTTGCAGAAATGCTGAATGCTAAAATGGCTATGGAACGTGGCGGCGCAAAGCATATGATGATTGTAAAAAATGGCGAAGTTGTTAACTTGAAACGTGGCCAAGCCCCTTATGTTTCTGAAACTGTTAAAACAGGATTTATTGTTATAGAAGGTGAAACTGAACACGCAGGTGATTCACCAGTGTTCAAAGCACGTCGTAAAATGTTACTGCATGGTGCGGTTTTTGTAACAATGCCTGTGGATAAGAAAGGGTTTTTGAAAGGTGTTCCAGAAGTTTCTTCTTCGGGGATATTTGAAACTGATGCAACTGGATTTACCAAACGTCAGATTCAAATTGAAATTACGAATATTATGAAAGATATGGGTAAGGGCGAACGAAAATCCCCAGAAAACCTTAAGAAAGCGGTTCAAACTGCGGTGAATAAGGTTGTCAGACCGTTAATGGGTGAAGATAAAAAACCATCTGTTAATGTGCATTTTGTATTTAAATAAAGAAATCCCGCAAATTGCGGGATTTTTTCTTGCATTTTTAATAAAAACATAGTAGAGTCAGCAGGCTGGATAATCAGAACTGAATAATTTATGACGTCCTTTGGTCGTCGGATAAGATAAGGATTCTGTCAAACGTTCGGCACAAAACTTAAAACCAAAGGAAAACAAAAATGGCAAGAGCAGGCGCAAAGCGCAGCACGCGCAAACTCAAAATCGCCCGTCGTTTGGGCGTAAACCTGTGGGGTCAGGCTAAATCCCCATTTAACAAACGTAAATATAAACCTGGTCAACATGGTCCAACAAGTCGCGGTGGAAATCAGTCTGATTTCGCAAAACAGATGCGCGCAAAACAAACGTTGAAAGGTTATTATGGAAATATCGGCGAAAAGAAATTCCGCGCGTATTATTTAGAAGCAGCAAATATGAAGGGTGACACACCACAAAACTTGATTGGTTTGTTGGAACGCCGTTTGGATGCAGTTGTTTATCGTGCAAAATTAGCACCAACTGTTTTCAGTGCACGTCAATTAGTCAGCCATGGTCACGTATATGTTAACGGCAAACGCGTTAAAATTTCGAGCTATACAGTTAAAACTGGTGACGAAATAACTATCAGCGACAAAGCAAAAAATATGCCATTGGTTGTTTTGGCTTTGGAATCTGCAGAACGTAATTTTACAGATTATGTAAAAACAGATTCTGCGAAGTTCAGTGCTACATTTATCAGAGTACCAGCATTCGAAGATGTTCCATATCAAGCCCAGATGTTCCCAGAGCTTGTGGTTGAATATTATTCAAGATAAAAATCGCCCGTTTGGGCGATTTTTTAATGTATTAAATGACACAGTTTTTACTTGCTGTAAATGAAACAAAATTGTTATTATTTAAACACGGGGTTTTGTATCAAAATTTTACCAAAGTATATTTTGTCTAAAATGTTGGGTCAAAGAGAGAAAGCGTTATTATGTTTCGTAATTTGAAAATTTTAATATTTTCATGTTTTACTATGTTTATAGTATCGAATGCTTTTGCTGCTGGGTACGCTTGTATCAAAGGTTATTCAAGTTGTATTAGCGGTTATTACCTGAGTGGTTCTTCTTGTCTTGCTTGTCCTGGTGGATGTACATGTTCTGGTGGAACTGCTGCCCCAGTGT
>CAZNTZ010000023.1:0-2563 GCA_964576135.1 uncultured Muribaculaceae bacterium
CATAAAAACCATACCATTTGGAACTGAAAATGGTTGATCGTTTGTTCCTGCAAGTGCCGTTGTCATAAAATCTGAAAATACTGATGCCGCCATGTGACTGCCTGAACCGTTACGCATCGGCTTAGGCGTATCATACCCAAGATATACCCCGACCGCCAAATTTTTTGAGAAACCAACAAACCATACATCACGAACGTCATTTGTTGTACCTGTTTTACCAGCAATTGTATGACCTGGAACACGTGCCTGTTTACCTGTTCCACGTTCTACAACACCATGTAAAATTGAAACTATTTGATACAAAGACTGCGGATCAGATAACGGTTCACCTGGAAATTTTTCTTGTGGTGGTGTTAAATCATTATGCCATTCTTCGGTTTTAAAATCTGGTTCATCATCGCTGATGACTTTGCCATAACGATCCTGAACATAATCAACCAACTTAGGCGTTATTTTATGACCACCATTTATAAATGCCGAATAACCCATAACCAACTTTGCGAGTGTTGTTTCACCCGAACCAAGCGCCATAGACAAATTCAAATCGCGCATATCATCTTTGTAAACACCGAAACGTTGCGGTACTTCAATAGCGTTTTTAATACCTATCTTTTCAACAAGACGAACAGTTGGCACATTACGCGATGTTTCAAGAGAAAGCCGAAGTGGTACATCTCCAAGAAATTTCTTGTCATAATTTTCAGGTTTCCAAACACCATCATCTTCGGTTGAACCGACGATTGGCGCATCAAGCAATAAAGTCTCTGGCGACATACCCTTTTCCAAAGCGGCCAAATATACAAAAGGTTTTATTGTTGATCCAACTTGTCGAAAACCTTGGGTGGCACGATTAAAAGGACTTTGTGCAAACGAATAACCACCGGCCATCGCCAATACGCGACCAGTATGTGGATTCACCGCGATAATTGCACCTTGTAACTTTTCTTTTTCACTGGTGCCTGCATTATAAGCATCAAGCGCTTTCTTAAGTGAAGCGGACGCAGCTTTTTGATATTCTGGAACAATAGTTGTTTTTATATACAAACCTTGATTGTATAAAACTTCACGACCAATTTTGTTTAATAATTCTTGACGAACATCTTCGGCAAAATAACCATAATCATCAAGCATTTGCGCCGAGAAACCGTCATTTATATTCAATGCTTCTGATGCTGCTGCGTCACGTTGTTCAGAAGTTATATAACCTTCTTCAACCATGCGACGCAGAACATAATTACGTCGATCAACTGCTTTGTCACGATTATTTGGCGCCTTTGGTAATGATGCAAGAAAAGCGCACTCGGACAAATCAAGTTCATTTACTGGTTTATTAAAATACATTAATGATGCAGACCCAACCCCATAAGCGCGAGCGCCCAAAAAGATTTGATTCAAATAAAGAGTCATTATATGTTCTTTAGAAAATGCACGTTCAAGTTTTAGTGCCAAAATCGCTTCTTTGATTTTGCGGGATACGGTACGTTCATTTGTTAAAAAGAAATTCTTTGCAACTTGTTGTGTAATTGTACTGGCACCTGTAAATCTTGTCGGACCGCCAAAAAATCTAATCATATTATTTCCACTGGCGCGAATTATTCCTAAAACATCAATTCCAGAATGTGTCCAAAAATTTTTATCTTCGGCTGCAACAAACGCATTCACTAGTTGTTTTGGCATATCTGAATAATCTATAAATACGCGACGTTCTTCAGCATATTCAATAAGCAAAGATCCATCCGAAGCATAAAGACGTGTTGCAACTGGTGGCGCATATGTAGCAAGTTTTCTGTAATCTGGTAAATCACCGCCATACCGTGCAACCATAATTGCCAAGGCTCCAATTCCAAACACAAAACACCAGAACACAAAACGCGCTGATCCACGTAAAAAACTTTTAAATTTTGTCCAAAATTTTGATTTATCGTCCATGGTCACGGATTATAGAATAAGAATTTCTAATAAGCAAGTATACGGAAAAAATGATTTACCAATTTTATTGTGCAACACAATATCCACTGACAAAACTGTAATTAGCTGCATAACCTGCGGCAGTCGTGTCACATTCGCAACCTGTAATACCATTAACAATACTCGTTGTGCTTGCAGTAAAGTGCGAGTTACTTGGGCATGAAACACATTGTCCACCAGAGTAAGCATATCCAGCACCACATAAACATTTCGAATTCGCCCAAAATCTTGAAGAACCCAGTGTACCCGGAGCACCAGTAGAACCACTTTGATAATCTGCGTTTTCTGGGCAAAGTAACTGTTGATAGAATATTTGTGAAATATTATTGATACAAGTTGCTTCGCCACCAGAAAGCGGGCAACTCGCCGTATCATTTGCAAATACAGCATATGCACAAGTCAGCGCTACATTTCGGCATGCACCTGTCATAACATTCAATATACTTGTTGTGCTTGCACTTGAAGACCAACCAGATACTTGGGATACTTGTCCATTGTAACATGTAGCGATATCCGTCATACAAGATCCGGCATACTTCGAAATAATTTTTTCCTGTGCCGCTTTGATATTTGTCATTGCACGTTGAATATAATT
>CAZNTZ010000023.1:2573-9942 GCA_964576135.1 uncultured Muribaculaceae bacterium
ATGTCGTTATAGGGAACATAAACATTATTTGAATCGTATGTAACTTTGCGGCATTTATCTAAAACAGCCCTGCACAAACCTGTGTTCACATCGCCTGTACCTATTTTTGTAAGTAAATATTTCATAATACAACGTCCATCATTACCAGATGAAATACAATTTGCATCATTTACAACAACATTAGAAACTGTATTTTGTAAATAAGATGTTGATATAGCAGCATTGTTATAACTGGTCATCATACTGCGTATATTAGTAATATTTTGACCCAATATAACGGTGCCATTTTCATCAATATATTTTTTTGTTGGATCAATACATTTAAAATAATCAGAACCGCAAACCATGTCATCAGTCATGCACTGATCAAGTGCACCAATACATCCCTTTGCATCGTATGTATTTTGATTTTGTAATACGGCAAGTCTTGCTTTTTGCAACATTGTTTTTGCAGAGCGAACATTGTTTTTCAATGTAGAATTCATTTTGTCAAGACCTTTTTCATAAGAAATACAGTCTTTGTCTATTTCCATATCATAACGCGCAGTCATTTGACCAGTATTGGCACCTGCGGATTTGCATGAATTCAGAACAGTTTTACAACGACTTTTTGCCGCATTGTAAAGTTCGGTTCCACGCATATTTGAAAAACTGCCGCCACTGCCACCAAACATATCATCAAGATTAAACATATCTGATGAATCAGAATTTGAAAAATCAAGATTACTTGCATCAAACCCAGAATTACCACTTGATTCAGCAACAAAAGTTCCCGGCGATTTAATCAATTTTTCGATTTCATCAAGCATATTTCTTGATTCAGTCGTATCTGTTGTACTTTGAAGTGTTGCTTCTGCTTCGGTAGCCTTCATAATACTGCGAATTTCATCAGCGGATAAACCAACATATCTTATATTTTGTGCTACTTCGTTTAATTGCTCATTTGCCTCTTTGACTGCAGATTCAACCTTTGAATAATTTGATAAACGATTAGAGCAAGAGCATCGTTTTTGATTAGCATCAATTGTGTTACAAAACTGATCGAGGCAATCAATGTACTGTTGCTGACAATTTGATGTTGCCTCTGCCGTGACTTTGAGTGCATCAATCGCATTCTGGTTTACGCCGGCGCGCGCTTTACGGGGGGTAACAGTTTTCCCAGGTTCAAAATTTGACCCTGTCATAACATTTGTACCTGAAATCTTTGCACGACCACCGACTTCGGCTGTCGAAGGACGAAGTGTAATCCCGGCACGACGCACAGGGGCGGTTGCGTTTATACTCGCAGCCTCAGTCCGAGCGCTTCGCCCAACTGTCGAAGCCTCGCGCTTCAAATTTGCTTCAACTGTAGGGGTATCTCCGGCCTGCAGCGCAGTTCGATAAACCCCAGATCTGACAACCTGACCACCCGAAGACCTAGCCGGTTCTGTTTCTGAAGGTGCATCTTTGTTCAAAGCATTTATTGTATCATCAGTTATATTTTTATCATTTTGATCGTCTAATTCGGATCCAAGTTTTTGCTGAATTCTTTGCGAAATTACGTTTCTAGAAATTGAAACCCGCGAAATTCCGGGGTCTTCATCGCCAACAGCCGGCAATACCGTAAATGCCAGCATAATGATAAACATGTTAAAAATGCGAAAATTCTTAATCAATTCCTCGTAAATTATACACTAAATGATAAAATCGAACAAATGAAAAATTGTGCCTAAAAAATTTGCTTTTTCATATTTTATGATATAATAACAAAGAACTATAAGGCATTAAAATGGCTAAGAAAATTGTAAAAGCACCTAACTTAGGTTTTGGAGCATTTTTAACAAGAAATAAAAAAACAATAATTATAGGAACGATTGTTCTGGCTGGTTTGGTTGGTGCGGCATATTTGGGCGCACGTTATGGTCATGACCATGAACAAAAACGTCATAAGAAAACAATTAAAAAACTTGATGACGCGTTATTGGATAAAGAATACGCTAAATCCAATTCGATTTATTGGGAACACAGTCGTGATTATTGGGCGAATCTATCCCAGGCTCAGCGTGATACAATCGCAAAAATGACAGCGCATATTATAAAAACAGACCCAGTGGCCGCTAAATTAAACTCTCAGATCTTGTCAATTTCCGAAGAATTTAATATGATTCAGGATTCATTAAACGGAAACAACAAATTGTCGTCCGACACAATCGCATGGGAAAAATTCTCTAAAAAACGTGATGCATTAAGAGTACAACTCGACACTTTGGTATCAAGATTTACAAAACAAATTTTGGATTCTACAGGTTACAAAGTTGTGGAACTAACATCAGATAATAAAAAATCTGGGAATAAAAAGAATACTTTTGACCAAGCCACAATGAAATTGAATCGTGAAATTAGAATGGTTGAAGAATTCTATAAAAACAAAGATTATGCAAGAATCCGCGAAGCAATTTTACGTTATCCAGATGTTCGTATTTTGGAAAGAATACCGGACAGCGATAAACGTAAACAAATCTATATTGATCTTGCAAACAGATTACACGAAAGATTTAAATAAAAAAGCGGGTTTTATCCCGCTTTTTTTTATTCTAAATATTATCTTTGACCGAATATTTTACCTTCTCTTACAAACACATTTCTTTCAAATTTTCTTACAGAATATTTTTGTGATTCATTTTTTGCATTTTTTGGCGTGATACCATCTTCAAGATTTTTAACTGCTTTATAAAATTCTTCGAAAACTAAAAATTCTGTATAAAATATTTCCATCCATTCTTTTGTTTTTTCTAATTTTCTGGAATCAGCTTCAATTTCTGATTCCAATCTTGTAATATCAATTACACCACCACCAGATTTGAAATCCGTATTTCTTTTAATTCTCTTTTCAAGATTTTTTATTTCATCCAATGTTTTATTTTTCATTTCAATAATATAAGATGGCAATTCTTTATTCTCGCCGTAATTTTCACGCAATAATTTCTGTAATGTTTGTGCACGAACTAAAACATTATTCTTTTTTATTAATAAAGTATCTTTGTTTTCCCCAGCCATAATCGGTATATCAAGATTTTTTGGCATAAAACCTCTGATGCGATCCAGCGCATACATCTTTTCATTTGAAGAAATTTTTGTCAGAAAAATTATTATAAGATCAAGTATTTGTGTTTGTGAAAACGAATTTCCACTTCTGAGTAAATTTTCGGCCGATTCCGCAGTTAAATTTTTAATATCAAAATTCAAATCTGCCATAACACAACCCTTGTTTTTTATCGAATTGACTGTCTTTGTGTAAACACACCCAATTCCGGCGATATTTTTAAATCTTTTTTATTTTCAACTTTTTGAAATTTTTTCAAAAATTTATTAAAATCTGCAATCAATTTTAAATAAACATCGTAATGTGCTTGCCATTCATTAACTTCGCGCATTGCCATTTTTTCTGATTCAATTGATTTATGAACATTATTCAAAGCATTTTTTGCTATGCAGAGTTTTTCTTTGTATAAATCCAGATTTTTTACATTGGCATCTGCAGGATAAATAGTATTATTTGCAATAAAATTATTTATGTTATCAACATAATGTTTCAAAACAGTATATTCTGCGTGGGTAATTCTTGATGAAAAAAGCGAACTTGGTTCTTTTGGTTTTGGAAATGAAACTTTCTGTTTTTTCAACACGGCATTTGCCAAATTATCCATATCGACCACTGAAATATATTTCATTTTTGTCAAACCATCTATGACATTCTTTAATGCTTTATATTCATTATAAAAATCAACCGCGTTTTCATAAGCAACTTTTTCTTGTTTGACTGATTGATATGTTTTCAGGCTCGCACTAATATTATTTTCAATATTTTTACCTTTTGAAGCATAAGCATTCTTATCAAACATTATTAATTCTTCGACAGGTTTTAAATATTCCTGAATTTTTCTTGCCTTAAGCGACAAAGCTTCGCGCATTGCGTCATCAGCAATTGATTCTTTAACTTGTAATTCTTTTGTTATAAAACCTTTGAATTTTTCAAGTATTTCTATGCGTTTTTTGGGTTCCGTCTTTTCAAATACAACAAGTAATACATCCAATTTTTGCGCAACAGATAATTTGTCAGAATTTTCTGGCAACATAAACAAACTTGTTAATTGATCCAATGTCATATCATTAATAGTTGACATTAAATTTTTAATAGAAAAATCTTTAACTAATTCGGCCATTTCAGTAATCCTCTCATTACTTATTTATTATTTTATATAAACATAAAAAAACTGGTCTCTTAACCCATATCCTGCCCAGTTTAAGCCAATTTTATTTTTTTGTCAAGACATATAATCCACAACATTATTATGAATATAAGTTATTGATTTTATTTAATAATTCTTTCGCGCGCATATCTGATTGTGATTTTTGGTAAACGTGCTGAATTTATTTCAAGGTATTCTTCGGTCCTAGCAGGAATTTTTTTCCATGCTTCGCGCAGCATCCACCCCATTGCTTTGTGTAATAAATGAGCATGTGGATTATTTGTTGAATTAGGATTTCTCAGTATATTTTCAACCATTTCAAAAACAATTTCTGGGCACCCATTTTTAATAAAGTACCAACAAGATACCATCGCTATGCGATTTTCCCAAAAATTAGAACCTTTTGCCAGTATGTTCATAATTGATAAATCGCCCGAATCCATACTATATTTTCCAATTATTGGACCCGCCGACACATCCACTAAATCCCAATTATTTATTTTACCAGATTCAGCAGCACTTAAATAAAGATTCAAAACATCATTTGAAACATGTTTCTTAGACATATTGATCATTGAAAGTAATGCAAAAAATCTTGCTTCGTGAAGTTCATTCCAAAGCAATTTCTCTGAATCTTGCAAAGATATTTCATTTTTATATTTTTTTGCAAAATCGCGCAATACGGGTACCGGGATCCCGCAAACTAAATCATTTTCCCCGTATCCACCAGAACAAACATTCAGCATCTTCATAGAAAACGCTTTGTTTCCACCATGTTTATAAATTTCTGCAATAATTTTATTTGTTATTTTCATTTATTTTAAAAAAAGCGACACCAAGATTGGTCGCCGATTTTGAACGTTCAATTATATATTTATCAAAATCAACATCTATTACTCTCCCCGATTCAATCGAAGCATGACGTAATTTCCCATTTGGGAGCAAAAAACCTATATGATTTACACCAATATCACTTCCTATTTGTTTCGCCAATTTTGGATTATTTACAATAAACGCTATAACCAGAGGCGAATCATTGTTTATATGAGTTTCTAATAATTCTTTATAAGGAACATATTTAATATTTGCATAATTTTTTGAAAATTTCGCTTTGATTTTGTGTGTTTTAAGCATCCATGATTGCTTATCGACAATAATATGACGAACACGTGTTTTTGCTATTTTATCGCTTATGTTTTCTAATATATCAGGATTATTATTTAACCAATCCGTTTCAAAAAAATGATTACGCGATACAAAATCAACTTTGCCATTATTATACCGCATTTTGGTCAATTTTTCCAAATCACCACCAGACAGAGCGGTTTCAAAAAAAGTCACACAATCAAACCCATCAGTCCTAATCAATGGATCTGAATCCAGATTACTACCTTGACCCTCACCCAGTGGATTTTCGATATATTTTGCACCTATATAATTCTGCCCCAGGTATTTTTTTGGGATTGGTTTATCACCGCGCTCGTCACAGGCGGTAAAAACAAAGCAACATAATATAATTATTATTCTTTTTAACATAGGTTTATTTAATTATAACATAAAAGACATATATGAGAAAACGAGGATATTAGAAATATAATATAAAAATATTCAGATAAAAAATTAAAAAGGATCGAAAATATGTTTATTTTTTTGAAATCTTAATAGATTTTGGGTATTTGTATTTTTCTGTAATTGTTCCGTCCGGTAATTCATAAACAACCTTACCATTCATTGAATATGGGTTGGCAATACCGGCTTTATGGGCCAACACGCGTGCACGACGCGCACCACGATTAGCAAGGCGTAAAATCTTTTCTGATAATTCGTAATTCTTCTTATTCATTTTTCATCGCTTTGAATTTTTTATATATTTTTCTGTCAACTACTTCTTCAATTCCGTGCGCACCACGCGCTATTAATTTATAGGTATTATTTCCATTGTAATATAATTCCCATTGGTCTGCAATTTTTTTTATATCCCAAAATTTTCCGAAACTACGTGATGCTCGACGACGAACATATTCTTCGGGAATGTCATGCCCACCTAATAATACGCGCTTTTTTATACGCGCCAAATTTAATTCAATTGAGTCTAAAAATACATAAATTAAAACTATCTTGTACTTTTTTGCCCGAAAACGATCAATGACTCGAATATGATAATTTCCGGAAATTGTTGACTCCATCGCAACAGATTTACCATCATTCAAAGAATCGGCAATTTTTTCCATCAATATTTTGCCGGCTTCGATTCCCAATTTATCACCAATTTTGGCGGCAACTTCATCGGCATTCAAAAACACTATATATACTTGGCACCATTTGTTTTAGCATACTCAGAATATGCAGCAAGCAATGATTGCCCTACTCCTTGGCGTTGGCAATTTTTATCTACGTATAACCATCCTAAATTTATTGCCTTTTGTCCGTAAAGATGTTTTGGAATATCAAAATAATTTGGCAAAATTTCAATAATACCTGCTATAAATCCAACTATACCTATTGTTCTCTTTTGAAAAACAAATAAATCTAACTCTTTGTCAAAAACCATTTTCTTAAATTCTTGGAATGTTGAAAAATCCATATTTTTAGCATTATTTTCAGCAGCAATTTTCAAAATGCTGTATTCCGTTTCAGCAGATAATTTATAAATTTGTTTTATCATTTCGTTGTTTGATAAATTGATTATAAAACAAAGTTTTATAAATGCAAAAAATCCCGCACATGGCGGGATTTAATTATTTTAGATTGGTCCGTTTTTATATTTAACGAATTTTGTTCTGGCGACGTCCTACTCTTCCGTGGCTTAAGCCAAAGTACCATTGGCGATACATCGTTTCCCTGTCTGGTTCGGGATGGAACAGAGGGTGGCTGATGCTCAATAATCACCAGAACAAAATTCGCTGACATCGTAAAATCTCTAAATAATCTTAAGAATCTTTATTAAAATCCACTCTTCAAGCATACCGTCTGACTGAAAGTCAAACGATAAAGATAAAAAGTCAATCATTCTATTAGTATTGCTGCGCTGAACCCCTCGCAGGGCTTACACGTGCAACCTATCAACGTTGTAGTCTACAACAGAATTAATGGGGATATCTTATCTTGCGACCAGCTTCCCGCTTAGATGCATTCAGCGG
>CAZNTZ010000024.1:0-9490 GCA_964576135.1 uncultured Muribaculaceae bacterium
GGACACCGCCCTTTCAAGGCGAGAACACCGGTTCGAATCCGGTTGGGGCTGCCAATAAAAATAATAAAAAACCACGCTTTCGCGTGGTTTTTTATATAATATTATTAAATCACTGTTCCAATCTTCTTTATTACTTTTACAGCACTTATACAATCAATCATTTTTTTTGTACCTCCGGAACCTGGTACATCACCTCTACTAATCGTTGTAGTTTCACACTGTTTATAATTATTTAAAATTACAACATATATATTTTGATATTTACAACTTTTCTCTGGTGTATTAGAAAGTTCTGTTTTTAATTTAACTGCTAAATCTTCAGCAGATTCGGCACTATTAACGTAATATATCCAATCTCCGGCAGTCCCTCTTCCAGCCCAACCGTCAGGATTATAAATAATCATACTTTTTAACAGAGTATAACTGCCATTATTTGCAACTTGTACATAAAATTCGCCATTTTCTTTTGTCAATTGTCTCAATATTGTATTTAATTCTGCATTATCAGATATAGACCCAGAAAATCCAGAAACATCAGAACATGATTCGTTTAAATTTGTCGTTACTTGTGAAATACTCTGTCTTGATAAAACAGTATTTTCTTCTAAATTGTCACTAGTCATGAGAAAACCATAATGTATTGGATTATTCTCTATCCATTTATATCTTGATATTACTATAGGTGGATATTTTATCAATCCTCCATCCGATTTTGAAAGAGTGAATGTTATTTCTGCTTCTTCATTATATTCTGACAAAGCTACTAAATCAAACCAATCACATTGTTTTATCGATTCATAGAATTTTGTTTTAAATTCATCCATTATTATTTTTTTTTGTTCTTGTAGATTATGCTGTAATATTTCCGATTTGAGGTTACCAAGACTGCTAAGTGTTGCATTTTTTACAATATCATAACATTCTTTTGGAGTTGCGTACGATAAATCAATATTGAACAACAACAAAAAGAATACAAAGAATTTTGACCTTACAATCATTAAAATCTCCATTCTTTTTCTGAAAAAGGATTTTCATCATTTCCTGATTTTTTAGAATCATCATTGACTTGTGTATGTGATGTTATCAGTTTGTTTTCTTTTTTATTTTTATCATCAAGTTTTACATTTGAATAATTATTATTTTTAGTATTTAAGTTTTGTTGTGAAACCTGTAATTGTCTTTCCAAAGCTGCTTCATCAGTTTGTAATTTGAAATTTTTATATGCGCAATTTTTCCCGGTTATTGGGTCGCATTTCCATTGATTCAAACCATCTTTAGCGTTTTGTGTTCTTTCAACGAATGATAAATCATTTATTGTTGTCGGCATAGATGTTGCGACCAACTTGGTGTCGGTCGCATTTTGTGATTGCAGGTCTTTTAATTCTTTGGCCCGCTCTATAATTGGGACTTTCCAACTTGGTGGTTCAACTTCGTATGGATTATCAATCAGTGGTTCGTCACTTGGTGTCGGACTTGGGACAGCATCGGTTGGAAAACCAGTCTGAATAATATTACCAGCGGTATTTTTCTTATAATCAATGAACGCTGTATCAATATAACCGGCACAAGCAGTTACATAATTTTCACCAGAAAGTGTTGAAAGCTGAACCATAATATGTGGACGAATATCAACGAGTTGTAAACCGGAACAATAATTTCGTGTACTGCATTCCGCCGCAACAAGACCGGAAACAATTATCTGACATTCACCAGTTTTAACATCTGTGCCTTGGGCATAAATTGGTTTGGGAACAATAGCCTTGTTATATGGCGTATTAGGACCATTGTATCCAGGATTCGTGGAATACGTTTGAACATTTTGAATCATACCGTAATCAGATAAAAATGTTCGTGCAGATCCGCCAGATGCAGGAAAATCAGCCGCATATGACGGCATAATACAAATCATACCAAAAATTATAAATAATGATTTTTTCATTTCTCTCTGGCAAATTATACCAGAAAATACAGCGCTATCAAAGCGCAAATTACCCCTGCAAAGAAAAATGGTGCATAAGGAACAAATTTCTTTTTTCGAATAAAACACCATACAGCGGCAATAACAGCACTGGATACAATAGCAACAGATATACCCATAGCCCCAAGCCATACCCCGCCAGCCGCAATTAACTTAATATCACCCAGACCGATAGAGTCATCTTTTTGGTTCTTTTTATATCCAAACTTTTCAAATCCAAATTTAATACCAAACGCCAATCCATAAGCCAACAAGGCTGTAACCGCGCTTTCGGTCACACCGCCAATCAACCAAGGTAAGACTGGTGCGACAAAAAAACCTATTAATAAAAACGGAAATAAATATACATCAGGTATAATACGTTGACGCAAATCCCAGTATATCATTCCCGCAACACAAAGGACTGCAACTGCAAATAAAAAAGCGTAAAAAATTATCATATTTTCCCCTTGTTTTCCGATTCGTTATTATGCTACAATTTTTGCATAAGATAAACCAAGGATTTTTATAAATGGCGCAGAATGACTGGAATCAGGCAACCTTAGGCAAATTAAAAGCATTATTGCAAAAAGGATTGTCTACTGCCGAAATCGGCAAAAAATTGGGAATGTCCAAAAATGCCGTAGTAGGAAAATTAAATAGATTGGGCTGGAATGCCAAAGCTTTGGCAGAATCTGGGAAACCAGCGGCCAGAAAAGCGGCACCTGTAAAACCGGCGGTAAGCACAAAAAAACTTGCTGCACAAATTTCCAAGAAGAAACCGGTCGAAACTCCCAAAAAAGAAGTATCAAAAAAGACTGTCCCTGCACAAAACGCAAAAGCAGCCCCACAAAGTAATAGCAAAAAACCAGTCGAAACTTTAAAAACAAATTCTAAAACACTTGCAATGCATCAACGCATTATCCAACATTCTTTGGAAATGGCTAATTTACGCCCTGATCAATGTCGTTGGCCGATTGGCGACCCCGATTCAGAACGTTTTCATTTCTGTGGAAAACCAGTTTTTGTTGGCAAGCCATATTGTTATGATCATTGCTTGCAAGCATACCAATTTCAACAACCAAAGAAAAAATAATTTTGGGGGCGCCGAATATGGCCGGAGAGAGAAACAATTTTTCCAATATAAATATTGAATCCCAAAATGGTCTTCCTGTTGTTTCTTTTGGAACAAAAAAAACCACAGATTCAAAATTAAGTAAACAGCGTGTGGATTTATCGCCAGAGAATTTTCAAATTTCGGGCAATGTATTTGACGCATTTTACGACCAAGACCACAGATTAATTTTTGTTTTAGACAAGACGCGTGACAAACGTCAGCCAAATGTTTTATTGGTAATTAATCAAATTCAATCACGCAAATGGGATGACATATTATCAAATGATTATAATGTCGACCTGGAAGAAATTCGGCCAAAGTATAATAACAAATATCAAAAACTTGATATTGAATATTCTGGTTTGGATATATACAACCGTCTAATAAACGATCACTTAGCTGGTGCAGATATTTCAACGGCACTGAATAACTTAAATAAATTCAGAAATTCTGTTGCTATGAAATTTGCAACTGTACGTTTGAATGCTGCGAATGCAGAGTTCACAGTTGCCCAAGATACCGCCCAGTCTGCACAAAAAACAATCAATACATTGGTTGAACAAAAAAAGAAGTTACGAGAAAAATTACAACATCAGAAAAAGATGGTTGGCAAAGAACCAACAAAACAATCTGCGGCAAAAATTTTAAAAATAGAATCTCAGATTGAAGCATTGAATGAAAAATCAAAACGTGCCACACGACGCTTTAAACACGCCATAAAAAGAATGGAACGTGCAAAAGAAAATTCAGAAACTGCAAAAAATATACTTGCTGGGTATCAATCGGAAATGAAAGAGGGAATTCCAATGGCAGAAGATATAAAACCACTGTTTAACAAAGATCCGGAAATTATTGACAATAACATTGCCTTTAAACCGATTGAATTTACAAATGCGCGACCACCGGTTGAAACACCAAACACAAGTGCTCAGAATCAAGCCAAACCTATGTTTGAGCCAATTCAAATATCTGCGCCACAAAACACATATCAATCACAACCCCAAGTTGCGATGCCACAGCCAGTTGTTTCTTCTGCAACTGTGCCACAAGTAATGCAACCGAACGAGGTATTACCACCTGCCCCAGATTTGGCAAACACACCTATCAGTCGTCCAACACCAATAATGTCTGGTAATAATAATTCTGGCGGCGGAATTGAAATTCCAATAATTCCAAAAGATGACACAAATTCACATAAACCATCAGTTGTATATTATTTTATGCTTGTTGTTCTTATCGTGTTATCAATATTTACTTTGTGGATATATCAAAAAAATACTAATAACTCTGTGCGACCAAATTTGGCTGCGCAAAATGCGGAACAGACAAGTCAGACATCTGAAAACAATAATTTACAAGACGAACCTATAAATGATAATCCATCAAACGGTGTTCCAGATTCAGTATTTTTATCAGATTCTAATAATGAACCTGCACCTGTGACAAATAATGTACAACCAGAACCAAAACCTGAATATGACGTTTCTGGTCCAACAGCGGCGGTTGATAATGCTGAGCAACCAGTTGCGGCAACACAAGAAACAGACCAGGGGCAACAAAACTATGCCCCAGCAACAACTGATGACGAATCGGCAAAAGTTCAAGAAACACCATCGGTACCAGCAGAATTACCATTACCTATGGATGTGAATCCTGAATATGCCGACACACAACAACCAGTTGCGGCAACAGAACCCCAGTATGAAAATGAATCTGTATCTTTGCCAATAGCGAATGAAACACCTGTTGCAGCACCAGAGCCTGCTGCTGCGACATGCACCGATGGAACAGCGCCAGATACAAATGGATGTTGCACAGGTGAAACATTAAAAGATATTGGTAACGGTGGTGGATTCGCATGTTGTCCAGATGACGGCGGTGAATGCTTTGCACCAATCAAGTAATTACTATGATTGAATAAAAAATCCGCATTATGCGGATTTTTTTATCATTTTTATTTTATCTCAGGCCTTTCGCACGACAACAATCATTTGCCGCACTGCGCCAATCTGTATAGTTTCTGGACGGATCACGCAAATCTTTCCACGGCATCCAACCATTACAACTTGTTTTTGTTGTTCCAGAACAACGTGCATATCGCCGAAGCGAGCATGTTTGATCGGAAACCTTACCTGATTCAGTGGTGCATTTAACAACAATATTTTGATTTTTTGCATCCATAGAACCTAATTCCTTGGAAGATATAACTTGATACGCGTTCGCGCCATAGCCAATAAGCAGCGAAGTATTCAAACAAATCAGTATTTTTGTGATTTTTTTCATTTTTTCTGCCCCCTTAACTTACTGTTATTGTAGTAAACAAACTTAAAATTTCAATGGGAAAAAATTCGTCTTACAAATATCACTATATTTCATTAACGAATTTGCCATGGATTATCATTCATTATTAAATAAAACAATTCTTGGTTATCTGACCCTGGATTTTTTATAATTGGTCGAACCACATACACATCAATATTGCAAAGCGATGATTCACTGCGCCCTTTATCGGCCATTTCATCATTTGTATTTTGAACATCTTCGGTAAATTTTTCTGCAAAATCCATTGCTTGTAAATATGCAGCGTCATCATCCGTAGGATTCACAGAATCTCCAGCCCACATCAACCACATTCCGTGATTTACGACATTTTCCTGCCCCTCAAGATCGTCAGCAGACAATAATCCAAGCGGTTTGAATTGAATATTACTTGTAAAGTCACCCGTAGATGTTTCTGACCAATCGTACATATCGCCGGCAAATTTTACAGCGCTGTAAACCAAACCTGCGTCGCGCTCCATCTTTGCAACTGCGCCGATATTTCTCATTGTATTATGAAATAACCAATCACTGATTTTTGCCACCCGGGAACTCATCATTCCACGTGCAACTTTATTTCCACGACTTATCACTTTGTTTGCGCGCGCCATTGCACGCATTGTTTGCAGAATACCTTTAGATGCACGAATCGGTCGTGAAATTACATTGCCGCGTTGCGGAACACGCCAAGCCTTAAGATCACGACGTAATTTCAAAACTTCTTCTAGCTGTTTGTTCGCATTATTATATTTTTTAACATCATCTAATTTTTCTAATTCTTTTTGTTGGTCAGTCAAAAGTTTAAAATCATCGGCCTTTGCCTTGGACATATTTTTCATATTTTTATCAAGTTCTGCTATTTTATCCGCTTTGACTTTCTTTAGATTTTCAAGATTTTGGATATCTTTGGATGTATCTGCAAATTTTTGTGCGTTTTTTATTTTATTTTCAAGTTTTACAATATTTCCATTGATTGATTTTATATCATTAACAGAATTTACCATATTTTTATCTATATTTACCGCATTCATCAATTTATCGAAATCTGCCGCATTATCAAAAGATTTTTCAGTATCTGTTATCTTATTAAGGTCTTTTATTATATTTTCTGCCTTACGTGACTCTTGAATTATTTTTTCATAATTTTTTATTTTTTCCAATTGGCGTAATTCTTTAACACCTTTAACTAGATTCTTTGCTGTCCTTGTTGCACGAACACCCTTGGTCGCACCCAAAACAACTGTACCACCACCAACGGTTGCAACAGTTATTGCAACATCGGCGGCAACCTCTGCCCATGTAATCCATTGTAAATTCACATCGCCAGCAATGTAATAATCATTTGAATCTTTGTCACCAACCGATACTGTTTTGTGACTGGCCAAATTTACAATATCATTATCATTGGCAAGCGCAGATTGCGATGTACACATTGCGCCCATTGACGCATTACTTTCTGGATAAAATTCAGATATATTATTTTCAAGATATTTCAAAGAAATCGTATTATTTTTATCATTTCCAACATATTTATCAAGTGCCCCGGCCTTTACGACTAAAATTCCATACCAAGCAGGATCTGTATTTGTCCAAACATCGTTGCCGTTTGGATCTATTTTTTCCGAAGCATTCGTCGAAGGTAAACTGTGCTTATTAGCGGCCATCAGACGTTGTTGTAAAATCTTTTTCTGGGTTGAATAATTTATAACTATTCTGCGCCCCCCCGCAAAAACATATTCAATTGGTGGAACAGTAAAATCATCCATTTCGTTAAGTGAGGCAACCTCTGGACAGGCGAGCACTTTTTTAATGGTATCTGGTAAACTGAATGTTTTATAAACCCAACCTTGGATAACCGATTCTGGGTCTGATTCGGATACCGCTGGGGCTGTTTGTGCCAATGCCCCAGAAAAAACCATTTGTGGACAATTTTCATTTGCAGCAAACGAAGTTGCTGTTATCATTGTAAAAATTGTGAAAATTAGTTTTCTCATCTCATATTTATTCTATCATAAAACCTTGCGGACTGCAATTTTATGGTTTAGAATGCAAAAAATGTTATGCGATATAAAATTTTGGACTAATGACGCGGTCTGGAGCAGAATTCTATCCGACCTTGGGGCATTGCGCGTAAATGAAAAATCATCAGCTGATCTAATTTTTACTCAACCATCAAAAAAATTAAACTTGGTTGAATTACAATCATTTATTCTTGAAAACATTCAAAAAAATGAAAATAAAATACTGGAACGTATTGCCGGCGAAAATTATAAAGAACTTACCGGATCAATGCGAAAGCTGATTATTGATTTATCACGTGGTCCGGTTGCCCCTTATACAAATTCACATTCACTGGATACAACTGTTTATAATTTACGTAAAATATTCGGTCGCGATTTTATAATTAATGAAGATGGAAAATACAAACTTGGCAAATAATTACAAACTTTTTTCATTTGAAAAAATCCCAAGCACGCAAACAACTGCTCATGAAATGATAAATGATGGTCGCGCGAATGATCATTTTGCAATAATGGCAGCAGCGCAAAGTGCTGGACGTGGACGTTACCGTAGAATTTGGGTTTCACATCATGGAAATTTATATGTAAGTTTTATATTTTCAGCACCGGAACGTGATCCAAGATTATCGTACGCGGTTGCAGTTGCGGTTGCAGAATCATTAAGAAATTTTGGAATCGAACCAGAAATAAAATGGCCAAACGACATTTTAATCAAAGGCAAAAAAGTAAGTGGTATATTGATAGAGTATTCAAAAAACTTTGTTATCGTTGGTATAGGAATAAATATTAAATCTAATCCAACTGTAACAGGTGTTGGATATACAACCACCAAACTTGATCTCTATAAAAAAGGTATCCAACGCGAAGAATTATTGGCTGTTTTAATGACACAGCTTGATATATGGATACCAAAAATTAAACGCGGTAATTTTACAACTGTACGTAATCGCTGGACAGAGATGGCTTCGGGACTGAATCAAGAAATTAAATTCAAGGGTAAGAATGCGGTTTTATGCGGTATTAACGACGAAGGCGCTTTGGTATTACGCAGTAATAATGAATATATTCTTACCGTTGGTGATATTGGTTAAGGTTTTAGATTTTTCATCAACGCGTCAATTCCACCCATATTTTGTAATTGTTTCATTTGACTGCGCATCTTATCAAAATTTTTCAAAACTTGTTCTACGTCCCGAACTGTTGTTCCACTGCCAAGTGCGATTCGATTTTTACGCGATGCAAAAATAATATCTGGGTTTGCACGCTCATGCGGGGTCATTGATTGTAAAATCGCAAGTTGCTTTGCCATGGCTTCGTCAGTCGCCCTGTCTTTCAAAGCACCAGATAATGCCGACATACCTGGAATCAATTTAATTAGACCCCCAATAGAACCCATCTTTTTTATTTGTTTTATTTGGTTCATCATGTCATTCAAATCAAAATTTCCTGACATCATTTTTGACATCATATTTTCTGCATCACGTTCACTTATATGTTCTTGGGCTTTTTCGACAAGAGATACAACATCGCCCATTCCAAGAATTTGTGATGCAACACGATCTGCATGAAATTCGCTGAGTGCATCAAGCTTTTCACCGGTACCAACAAATAATACAGGTGCACCGGTTTCTATCTTCATGGACAAAACTGCCCCACCCCGAGCATCTCCGTCAGCACGCGTCATAACAAGCCCAGAAACACCTATACGTTCATTAAATACACGCGCAACATTTATTGATTCTTGCCCAGCCATAGCATCAACAGTCAATAAAATTTCTGTCGGTGTCAGTGCTTTCTTTAATTCAACCAATTCTTGCATTAAATCTTCGTCAATTTGTAAACGACCCGCAGTATCGATTATGATAATTTCATAATTTTTATTTATTATTTCTGAATTAATTCTTTTTGTTATATCAATAACGGATTCAGAATTTTCAATTGGTAAACTATATACATTAACCTGTTTTGCTAAAATTTCTAATTGCTCGCGCGCGCCGGGGCGATATATATCTGTCGAAGCAATTGCCACAGATTTACCAAGTTTTTTATAATAAGCGGCCAATTTTCCAACAGTAG
>CAZNTZ010000025.1:0-9444 GCA_964576135.1 uncultured Muribaculaceae bacterium
AGAGACTTTACAGAAATCATACCTTGATGATATTAAATCACAAGAATTTAGTCAATAGACATTCAAAACAATTATTTTATAGACATACCAAATCGTTCGAAACGCAGCTTATTTCCCCACGTCCACACAGAAAGCAACGGGGCATAATAATTATGCGAATACCAAACAAACCAAACCCGACCAATTAAATTATCACGCGGAACAAATCCAACAACATCCGTGCGGCTGTCACTTGATAAATCGCGATCGTCACCCATCATAAAATAGTGATTTTCTGGAATTTTGAAAACTGGTGTATTATCAAGTTGCCCTTCATCCGAGACTTCTACAATATTATGTTTGACACCATTCGGTAAAATTTCAGTCCATTCTGTTGCGTTTATAACTGAACATTCCCATGGTGTGTTTGCACATACAGAATCAGATTTATATTCAATTGTATAACCAAAATCCGCAGGTTTATTATCTTTCCAAATTGTATTTCCCTTTATAACCAAATTATCTTTGTAATAACCAACACTGCGCATAGACTTTGGAATATTGGCAATAATATATGGACGTGGATTTTCACGTGCAACTTGTTTACCATTGATATGCAAACGGCCAGAAACCATTTGTATACTGTCGCCTGGTGTACCAATCAAACGTTTTACAAAATCAACTGTGTCACCTGGTTTTCTGAATACAATTACATCACCAACTTTTGGATCATGCCCCATGAAACGGCCGTTCCATAAATTCCAACTGCCGAATGGAAATGAATTCCGCGAATAACCATACGACCATTTTTCAACAAAAATGTGATCACCGACCTGTAATGTTGGAATCATACTGCCAGATGGAATATTAAATGGTTCAAGTAAGAAACTGCGGAAAATTATTGCTATCAATCCACCCCAAAAAATAGTGTTTATCCATTCGCGTGTTGTGTTGGTATATTTTTTTGGCATATAAAAAACCTTTTAATTTAATAAACGGATGATAATAATAAAAGAATCAATAGTCAATTGATTTACTGTGTAAATTATAAATATTAAAAAACCGCGCATTTGCGCGGTTTTTTAATTAAAATTCGAACCTGATTCCTAATAATACATTTGTATAAATAACGCTGTTTGCACTGAAAATATCTTTGGATTTGAAACTGGTCGCTGCAGAATTTTCTTCGTTATTTAATGCCCATTTAATTTTTGGCAAATATGTTACACGCACACCGAAATCTAAAAACATACCATCGTCCAGGCCATAAGAAAACCCAGCCGCCAAAACCCCGGCTATGTTTGAAGAATTTGTTTCAGAACGATAAAACTCTAAAACACCTGTACTTGTTGTATCTTCTCCGAATTCCTGCATAGCAACTTGGCTTGATAAATCACCATACAAATCTGTCAGATTCAGAACTGTTTTTGTATCTGCATAACCCAAACCAAGACCAATGTATGGAATAAATTGGTTTTTTGGTTTTACCATTCCATCAAAGAAATCATAATAAAACATTGCAGAAATTATATCTGTTGTCATTGTTGAATTAACACCAGATGATAAAACATGCAGGTTGTCGCCAGTTGTAGAATCTGTAACACCATCAAACATTGGTGACGAATTATATTCGGATTCTGAAATATGATCCCAGTTACCTTCCATACGCCATTGCGGAGCATTTGGTAAAGTCCACCCAACCGATATTGCCGAAGCAAATGAATAACTGCTTAATTTTTTTGCGGCTGGTAAATCTGCTACATCTATTTGCCCGACACTTGTATAACCTGCTCCGCATGTTCCACCACAGTACGCCCCTGATACAATTATACCTGTAGCATCTTCGACGTAATAAGCCGGTGGTACCAAACTGCCCAGTTCATTTTTTATTTTACCAGATGCACTCGAAAATCCGCCACGTAATGATATTGTAAATCTGCTGCCATCATCTGAATATATACCTGTTCCAGAATCTCTTTCGTTATATTCCCAATTTGCGTGCACCGGTAATATACCAAGCAAAGCAAAAAATGGAACGGCAAAAATAATTTTTTTATTTCTAAACATGGTTTATTCTCTTCTGATTATTAATCATATTACCACAAAACGACTTATTAAAAAAGTCAAAATTACTTTACAATATCTTTAAATATATCTGCTGGAATTGTGCCACCTGTGATTTTATCCATAGGCGAGAAATTATCATTTCCGACCCAGACACCTATTGTAAGTTCTGGCGTTGCACCAATAAACCACGCATCACGATAATCACTGCTGGTGCCTGTTTTACCCCCAAGCGTTACATCTGGAACATTTGCACGATTCCCCGTTCCACCCAATGACGTTACACTTGCCATCATTTGATGCATATAATTTACGGTATCTGGTTGCAACAAAACCATTGGTTCTGATGGTGAGCGTGAATATAAAACTTTGTCAGCGGTCGTTGTTATTTTTGTAATTGAATACGGTCGAACCGATATACCGTCATTCCAAATAACACCAGAAAGTGTGACTAAATCCATCAGCGACATTTCTGACGCGCCCAATATAGTCGAATATTCACGGCGTAATTTTGCCCCAACCCCAAGTCGCCCAGCCATTGATAATACATTATCCAATCCGTATACTTGGGTCAATTTCAATGGAACCGAATTTGCACTTTTTGCAAAAGCAGTTGCCAACGTTATATCACCATAATAACGTTCATTATAATTTTTTGGATTATAGTCACCAATCGAAAACTGTGAATCATTAACCATTGAATCTGGAGTCATACCATTTTCCAAAGCAACCAAATACACAACTGATTTAAAAATACTGCCTGGTTGACGAAGTGCAAGTGTGCGATTAAATTGACTTGCCTGGTAATCTTTACCGCCCACCATTGCACGAATTGCGCCATCACGCGAAATCGCCAATACTGCGCCCTGATCAACTGATTTATCACGATTTTCAGACATCTGAGAGCGCAAAACACGTGCAGCATTTTCTTGTAATTTCGTGTCAAGTGTTGTCCAAACTATCAAATCAGAATCAATTTTATCGCCCATTCGCGATGAAATTTCATCAGACACAAAATCCGTCCAATAACGAAATATATTTGTATCTGTGCGTGTAATTGGTCTTGGTTTTAATTCCTTAGCAGCAGAACGCGCCTGGGACAAAGTTATATATTTTTGCTGAACCAGTTTTGTTAAAACAAGACGTGCACGCGCAATATTTCTGTCCGGATTTCGAATTGGATTATAACTGGTTGGTGCCTTTAACATTGCGGCAATTTGTGATGCTTCGGCCAATGTTAATTTTGTCGCTGGTTTATCAAATAATTCGCGTGCAGCAGCATCAATTCCACGTAAATTTCCAACCAATACAACACGATTCATATATAAATCAAGAATTTGGTTTTTATTAAATCTTTTTTCAAGCCAATGTGCCAATATCAATTCTTGAATTTTACGCGAAGCTGTACGTTTTCTGGATAAAAAAATATTTTTTGCTGTTTGTTGACTTAAACTGCTGCCACCGGCTGTGACATGCCCACTGCGCAAATTAGAAACCATGGCCCGTGCAAGTCCACGCATATCAACCGCACCATGTTTAAAAAATCTTTTGTCTTCAATTGCAACAATTGATTGCCAAACATATGGTGGCAAAGTTTCAACTGATACTGGGGTTCCCATAATTTTATTACTGCTGCGAATTTCACGACCAACAGAATCAACAAAAGTTATCGTCGGTAAACGCGTTTCATTTAACATAGAATCAAGTGAAGGCATTTGAATAAAAACAAAGAATACATAAAGAGAAATCGATGCAAGAATTATAAAAAAAATGTTAATCATCAGCCCAATCAGCCTTCGTTTCAAAGACGGCCTGGATTCGCTGGCTAATTTTTTCAATCTTTCAAGTTCACGTCTATCGCGATATTTCATTTTCAAATTTTTCTTCATCCCAAATTGTAATCCCAAGATTTTGCGCTTCGGTCAATTTGCTGCCTGCGTTTTCGCCGGCGATTACAATATCTGTTTTTGCCGATACTGATGATTGAACCCGTGCGCCCAAACTTTCCAAAATTTCTCCAGCCTGTTCACGGGAATATTTCTTAAGTGTTCCGGTTAAAACAATTTTCTTACCAGTAAACGCAGAATTATTATTTGTAATTTTTTCTGCATTTATAATTGTTAAATGTTTTAACAAATTATCAATAATTTTTATCGAATGTTCATCATGGAAAAATGCGTTTATTTCATGCGCCATGATTTCGCCTATACCTGAAATCTCTATCAATTTATCTATGCTTGCATTACGAAGCGAATTCAAATCACCAAAATGTCGGGCCAGTAATTTTGCTGTGGCATCGCCGACTTCGGGAATACCGATTGCAAATAAAAACTTTTGTAAACTTATACTGCGACGACTTTCAATAGAATCGTTAAGATTTGAAACTGATTTTTCACCAAATCCATCAAGTTTTATTATATCATTTCCATATTGTTTTATTAAATCAAAAATATCATCAGGTGTTTTCAGCCAACCTTTTTCGACAAAGAGTTCTATTTGTTTTTCACCCAAACCTTCGATATCAAAACCTTTGCGTGAAACGAAATGTTCCAATGCACCTATACGCTGGGCTGGGCAACCCAAAGTATTTACGCAACGACGCGCGACCAATCCTTCGCCTTGGACAACGTCACCACCACACACTGGGCATTTTTCTGGAAATTCAAAAGATTTTGAATGCGGGGCATGTGATATAACCTGTATAACCTGTGGAATAACATCACCTGCTCGTTGTACAATGACTGTATCACCCACACGAAAATCTTTGCGGACAATTTCATCTGCGTTATGTAATGTGGCACGCGCAACAATAACACCGCCAATATTTATCGGCTCTAACTCTGCAACTGGGGTCAGAACGCCTGTACGTCCAACTTGGACAGTAATATCACGTAAAATTGTTGTTCCCCTATGCGCCGGAAATTTGTGTGCAGTCGCCCAACGTGGAGAATGTGAAACAAACCCAAGTTTTTCTTGTGCAGAAATGTCATTTACTTTGTAAACGACACCATCAATATCAAATGGCAAACTGGCGCGAATATCACCCAAATGATTAAAATCGGCCATTATTTCATCGATACCATTACAAATTCGCGACCATTTTTTTGTGGTTTGAAATCCCCATTTTTCAAGACGCTCAAAAAATTCTGATTGTTTTTTCCAATCACGATTTGAAACATCGCCCCAAGCATACGCAAAGGCACGCAATTTACGCGAGGCTGTAATTTCTGGATCCAATTGACGAAGTGAGCCCGCTGCGGCATTACGTGGATTTGCAAATTTCTTTGCAGAATTTTCATTCAAGGCTAAAAAATCTGCACGTGCCAGATAAACTTCGCCCCTGATTTCAAGAACATCTGGAAATTTATCATTCAATTTTTTTGGTATTTCGGCAATTGTTTTCAGATTTGCAGTAATGTCTTCACCAAATTCTCCGTCACCCCGTGTAAGTCCGCGCACAAAAATACCATCTTCATATCTCGCAGAAAAAGAAAGACCATCAATTTTTGGTTCTGCAAAAACCTCTGCATAATTTACACGTTTCAACCAATCTTTAACATCCTGCTCTGTAAAAACGTTATCTAATGACAACATTGGAACTTTGTGCGAATACGATTTAAACTCTCTCGCAAGAGTCCCACCAACCTTTGACCCAAAAGCATTTCCAAATTCTGGATATTCAGATTCGAGTTCCAAAGCGCGCGCCTTGGCCGCATCATAAGTTGCATCATCAACCAACGGCGCATCATTTGTATGATAAGCCGTATCCCATAAATGCAGCTTTTGAATTAATTCCGAATACTCTGCCCTAATAAATAAATCTGGTACTTTTGCCATACGTTTATTATAGAAAATTAGGGTAAATAATACAATTGAAATTTAATCTGAATACAATTATAATTCGTCAGTAAAACCAAAGGTTAAACATGAAAAAAATATTATTAATTTTGCCGATTATGCTTATCGCAGGTTGCGGAACAATTGGCATAGGCAGTAACAAAGTCGTCACCATACATAATAATTCTGAAGATACTATAATGGCGACTGGCGAGATGGGTAATATAAAAATTGCCCCTAATTCAGCAACATCTGTTGAAAGTTCTGAAAACATTTCTTTGAAAAGTTTGAATCAAAAATGTGATTCACCAATGATTCAAAGAAAACCTAACTCGGCCGCAATTGTTTTAGATATTGTTCCTGGTCTTTTTCTTGGAATAATACCAATAGTTGTTGATGCTGTTACAAATAATTTGTATAAATTACCATCACATTATAATTATCAATGTATATAAAAAATCCCGCAAATTGCGGGATTTTTATTAGTAATAAAATGTTTATTCATCCAAAGCTTTAATAAGAATATCTTTCAATTCATTTGGAATCATTCCGCTTGTTGAATATCCACAATCAACGTGATGAACTTCGCCAGTTACCGCAGATGACAAATCGCTGAAGAAATAAGTTGCTGCGCCAGATACGTCATCCAAAGTCATATTACGACGAAGTGGTGTAACTGCTGCATTCATTTTCAACATACCTTTGAAACCACCAACACCAGACGAAGCCAAAGTTGCAATTGGACCTGCAGAGATTGCATTAACGCGAATATTGTCTTTTCCCAAATCCGAAGCCAAATAACGCACAGATGAATCAAGTGCAGATTTTGCAACACCCATAACGTTATAATTTGGAACGGCTTTTTCACCGCCGAAATATGTCAGTGTCAAAATAGAACCACCATTTTTCATCAAAGCAGCACTGCGACGTGACAAATCAACCAAAGAATACACTGAAATATCCATTGTATTTTTGAAATTTTCACGTGATGTATCTGCGTATCTGCCGTTCAGTTCATTTTTGTCTGAAAAAGCGATAGCATGCAGCATTCCATCCAAATGACCCCATTCTTTTTCAATATCTGCAAACAAAGCATCCATTTGTTCATCATTTTGAACATTGCATTCGCGAACAAATTTTGCACCGATTGATTCTGCCAATGGGCGAACGCGTTTTTCTAATGCTGGTATTGCATAAGGCATTGCAATTTCTGCGCCATTTTCAGCGGCCATTTTTGCAATTCCCCATGCCATAGACATGTCATTTGCAACACCACATATCAAAATCTTTTTACCTTTTAACAACTGTGTCATTTTTATTCCTTTGTTTTATTAGACCGGTAAAATTTAGCACTTATTTAGGTGCTTTTCAATTATTTTTTATTACGCCTTTGTTGTACACGTTCCATCAGTGTAAACACCGCCGGGGTCAAGAAAAATGTCCAAAACAAAGATGCCAGGATACCACCCACAATAACCGCACCCATCGATAATTTAATACCATCTGTGGACCATAATTGTGGCACCAAACCGGCAACAACCGCGACAGTTGCCATAGCAAGCATTCTGCGCTTATCAACAAACTGATTCCATAACGCTTTGACTGCTGGAACACCTTCTTTCATATCTTCTAATGTTGGTTCCAGAACCAAAATATTAGTGCTGACCGCCAGTCCGACAAGCATAACAACAGATAACATTGCAGCAATATTTATATTCGCCCCTGTCAGAAACAACATAATAAATGCACCTGTAAAACTGGTAAATATTGATGTTACAATTGTAAATGGATGTGCCAAAGAATTCAAAATCGCCGCCAGCGCCATAAACGTCAGTATGGTTGCAAGTAAGAAGGCTTTGCCAATTTCTGAATTTGATTCTGCTTGGGTTTCAGCCATACCGCCAAACGATGCACTGTAACCAGGTTTCCATTCAATTTGTGCTAACTTTGCATTTATCTCTTGTTGGACCGGACCAATTGTTGACTTACCCAAATTGATATCGATTTCTGTTATACGTTCTTTGTTTATTTTACGTATATCTGGGCTGGAATATCCAGGTTCAATTGTACCCAACTGATCCAATGATATTAAACCTTTTTCGCTGGATGCAAATACAGAACCAAACATTTGGACTGTTTTATATTCAGGCGCCAACTCTAAAACGATCGGATATTCATCGCCACCTTCTTTGTATTTATAATTATCATTACCATACAAAGCTGTACGTAATGCTGTTCCAGCCGCTTGATTTTTAACACCCCATAAATTCATATTATTATCATTTGGAATAAACTTTAATTCACGTCCAGGTTTTTGCGATGCAAATACAGCCGATTGAATTTCAGGAATTTGATTCAATATCTGTAAAACTTGCTCTGCATATTGTTCACGCGTTGCATCATCAGAACCCTTGATATTCAAAACTAAATCGTTCTGACTGGAGGCAGCCATAGAAGCACCTGGTCTGACTTGGATTTCAGTACCCGGAATACCAGCCACCAAACGAACTATTTCCCGCGATATTTGTTTGTCCGTTTTTTTGCGTTCAGATGCATTTACCAATCCAACTTTGATATTTATATTTTGAACACCGCGTTCACCAATTTTGACGGATACATATTTTATTTCATTGATTTGCTTTAATCTATTTTCAATTTCCATTGCGACTGATTCTGATTTCTGAAATGTCGATCCAGCATCGGCACGCGCAAAAATATTAACTTCGTTAACGTCAGTACTTGCCGAAAATTCATTTCCAACCCATCGCATTGGAATTATTGAAATAACCATGGCAAGTGCTGCAAACCCAACGGCACGCCACGGATGATTTATTTGCCAATCAAATATCTTTCTGAACCATCCCAGTTCTTTCTTTGGTGACGTGTTAGTAGATGATTTTGATTTTTTGCTTTCTGTCTTTTTCAAAATCTTTGCAATCATCATTGGTGTCAACGTAAACGAGAACATTGATGATAACAAAACCAGATACACAACCGATAAACCGAATTGCTTCATAAATTGACCGGCTATTCCATCCATAAATGCGAGTGGCAAGAACACAACAACGTGTGTTGCAATTGTTGCGAAAATTCGCACTGCAACTTTCCTGGTTCCTTCGACCGCTGCTTCTTCTGGTGAATACCCTTTGTTTAATAAAGATAGTGCAGATTCAATCAAAACAATCGCGTCTGTAATCAGTGTACCCAGTGCAGTCGCCATAGCCAATAATGTCATACTGTTGATTGTAAACCCACTCGCATCCATAAAAAAGAATCCAGCAACCAGTGACGCAGGTATCATAACACCCGCAATAATTGTTGTCCGCCAATTGCGTGTAAATACCAACAGTGTCAAAACTGTCAAAGCTAATCCCAAAACAATGTCGCGCACAGTTACATCGGTTTCGTGTTGTACAGCAATCGATGAATCTGAAATAACTGTAATTGACGGATTTATTTCAGTATCACCACCAGATTTTGATGCAAAATAATCTTTTATGCCACTTTGCATTTCTGGAACAATCACTTTTTAGTGAATCATTATAAAAATAAATAATTGAATCT
>CAZNTZ010000026.1:0-9077 GCA_964576135.1 uncultured Muribaculaceae bacterium
CCAATAGTTTACCCATGGATTTCCAACAATTGGTTCTGATTGTGCGATTTCATTCGCATGATGAACGCGTGATAAATCTTCGCCGCCAGTGTGAATATCAAAATGATTTCCCAATAATTTCATACTCATCGCACTGCATTCTGCATGCCAACCTGGAAAGCCGACACCCCAAGGGCTATCCCATTCCATTTGACGCTTTTCATTTTTAGGTGAAAATTTCCACAACGCAAAATCGTTTGGATTTTTTTTACCATCATTTAATTCTACACGTGCCCCAGCACGATTTCCAGATACACTGCCCCCGGTCAACGCGCCGTATGATGCAAACTTGCTGGTATCATAATAAATACCATCACCTGGAATTTTATATGTATACCCCAAGTCCTCTAACTTTTTCACCAGATCAATTTGCTCTGCAATATAATCAGTGGCCTTGGGCATTACTGTTGGCGGCAAAATATTCAAATCCGAGGTGTCACGTAAAAATTCATCTGTATACATTTTTGCAATATCCCATACTGATTTATTTTCACGCGTGGCGCCCTTTTCCATTTTATCTTCGCCACTATCGTTTTCATCATTTGTTAAATGTCCAACATCGGTAATATTCATAACATGGCGAATATCATATCCGTTTGCGATGAACATTCTTTTTAAAATATCGTTATGAATCATCGTTCTTAAATTTCCAATATGCGCTTGATGATAAACGGTTGGACCGCAAGAATAAAAACCAACATGCCCGGGGACCAGTGGTTTGAATTCTTCGATTTTACGCGACATGGTATTATATAATTTGATAGTCATTTTATGACCCTTTGTATAAATAGATTGAACATATATTTGAATTTGATTGGATTATAAAAGATCAGCGCGCCACGGCGCAACACAAAACAAATGAAAAGGAAATTTTGTTTTTCATATCATTTTCATTATAACTTATTAGCCCAATTTTATCAATAATTAAAAAATCGTTGATTTTATTGTCAAATTGTGTTATAATCTGGATACCAAAGACGCGTTTATATCGCGCTTTTTTTTATAACTTATACGATAAGAAAAAATGAATACCCAGCCATTCTTGCGTGGGTTCAAACATCTTAAAATTCCGATTATTGATGAATCCGGAACGCCGGCATGGCCGGAATTGTTCCCAATTTCAAAAATAGACGAAATCAGGGATACCGTTGGACCACGCCATTTTTCAGCACAAATGTTATTGGAATATATACCAAACGATCAAATTCGTTTGAACCCAGATTCTGTGCATTTTTATAACGATGAATTCAACAAACGTAATGCAAAAATCAACGAATATTTAATAACTGGCGTTGCAACATATTGGGACCCCAGCAGCGGTTCTGCTGGCGGCGATGGATCTGTATGCGCTGTCGTTTTTCGTGATGATAAAACGCGATGCGCATTTGTTCACATTGTTGCATATTTTACAACCCATGAAGATGATGCACACCCAATGGCAACACAATGTCAAATGGTTCTGGATTTGATGCGTGCGCATAATTTAAAACACATAGCCATAGAGGTCAACGGTATTGGAAACACTTTGCCAGAAATTTTGCGTGATGTTGCAGCGCGCCGCGGACAACCAATTTTTGTCCAAAAACTCGTGAATCATGAAAATAAAACAAAACGAATTTTGGATGCAATTGAACCGCTACTTGGTACGGGACGATTGTTTATGCATACATATGTGCAACAAACAAATCTAATTAGCGAAATGACAGATTGGACACCAAACGGTTCAAATCACGATGACGGTCTGGACGCAATTGCCGGCGCACTGCGCCTGAACCCAATTCCAATTCGTCCCATTGGTCAGAAATTCAAAGAACTCAAAGCAAACACTGATTTCAAAATATAAAACAAAGGAAAACTTATGAACAAAAAATTACAACAACTTTACAAGTCGGCGATTGAAGCGCGCGCGCCTTGGCTGGATCGTTGGGACCAAGCACAGCGTTATACAATGCCGTTGGCTGACGATGATTCTGCAACTCTGTTTGATGCGACCGCATCAGATGCCGCAGATAATTTGGCTGCATCAATTTATTCTTTGATGACACCACCTGAATCAATGTGGCTGCATATGGTTCGTGAATCAGAACAATCGCCAGATGCAGATGTCGCAACATTAATGTTACGCGCACATTTGAATGATTCAAACTTTTACACAACTATTCATCAATGTTATTTGGATTTAATAATTTTGGGAACAACATGTTTATTCATGTCTGAAAACCCAATTGGCGCAGACAGTGCTTTTAATTTTACTGCGATACCAATGCGCGACATCGCAATATTTCGTGGCGCAGTATTTCATACAACATCGATGCCTGCATCCGAAGTTATAGAGAAATATCCATCTTGGACACCGCCTGCAAATTTACGCAACACAATAAAACAAAATCCTGAAACAAAATTAAAATTGATTCAATCAACAACTCCTGGGTCAAATGGCTATGATTTCACATCATGGCTTGATGTTGGTGGTAATATTGAAAACAACATTGTTTCAACCGGACATTTTGATACAAATCCATATATCATATTTCGATGGTCATTGATCAGCGGTGAAATTTATGGACGCGGCCCAGTGCTGCGCGCCCTGCCCGATATAAAAACTGCAAACAAGGTTGTCGAACTCGTTTTAAAAAATGCGACCATTGCCGTCAGCGGTATTTGGCAAGCAGATGATGACGGTGTCATAAACCTGGGTAATATAAATTTAACCCCGGGTGCAATTATTCCCAAAGCCTTAGGCAGCACAGGTTTGACACCTCTTAAAAGCGGCGCAGATTTTGACGTATCTCAGATTATTCTGAATGATTTACGTGAAAGAATTCGACATGCATTACTGGCCGACAGATTAGGTTTGTTATCAGAAAAAGAAATGACCGCCACAGAAATTATTGCGCGCAATGCAGATATGATGCGTATTTTGGGTGCAACATACGGACGATTATTACATGAATTTATTCGCCCGTTGTGTGAACGCGGTCTGCAAATATTATCACGCCGCGGAATCATTGATAAAATCAGTCTTCACAGTGACGCTGAATTAAAATACATTGCGCCAATAGCACAAATGACAACGGAACAAACATTATGAAAAACATTCAGAAATTTTATGCGCGTTGTTTCAACACAGATTCTGGGACTTGTGTATTAGAACATTTGCGAAGCATAACAATTGAACGATTTTTGGGTGCAAATGCAACAGAAGCAGAACTGCGTTTTTTAGAAGCCCAACGTGCCTTGGTTCATCAAATTCTAAATACAATTGAACGGGGTAAAAATGAAATATAATAATAATTCATTATTGGAATTTTTGCGCAATGGTTGGTTTTTAATAATTTTTATTGGTGGCGCTGTTTGGTGGGCAGCCCAACAAGATTCATCATTATCTGATGTAAAGAAAAACGAAACCCGAATATCATCCCTGGAAATGCGAACATCTGCACTGGAATCTGGTATTGGTCAATTACAATTGAAAATTGATGGAATCAAAGAAGACCTGACTCTTATCAAAAGCGCTGTAATAAAATAAAAAAAATCGCCCAATTGGGCGATTTTTTATTTGCATCCACCGGTTGCGTTTCCAATCAATTTGGAAATCGAGATATCTTTGTGCAACAAGAAGTCATATTCACAATTGCCAGATTTATATGAACCTGTGCAAGCTGCTAATGTCAGAACTGCAAACGCCAATAAAATAACTTTTTTCATTTATTTCTCCTTTTTTTAATTGGGCAAAATGATTTTATCGCGAACACGTAATTGATTCAACATAAAAGTTTATATATTAAAAGATTGTTTTTGCCCAATAAATCTTGCTTCCACAAACCAATATAACATCAAATCTGGCATCACCATGCCAATTATTTCGCGCAATGTATAATTCTGCAGCACGACGTAATCGTATTCTTTGGGATTGATGAATTGATTCAAATCCAGATTCAATTGTTGGTCGTGATTTTACTTCTATAAAAACCATCAGATTTTTTCGGCATGCTATTATATCAATTTCTGCCTTGCCAGTGTTTCGACCAGTTACATAACGTGACTTTAAAATTTTAAACCCATGAAATCGTAAATACATACGTGCCAGAAATTCCGCCCACAAACCAGAGGAATAAGATGACTTAAAACGCATATGGTTTTGCCTTGAAATTTTCACGTGCGGCACGAATATTTTTTGCGACATCGTTTGAATATGTCCCATTGTCTACTAAATCCAATTTACCATAATAAGCAGTCATCATTGGTTCAAAAGAATTATCAGAAGAAATCCATTTATCATTTCCAGAATTAGGTGCACTATATTTATCCAACACACCTTGCCAAAATGCCAGTATTTTTTTATTCCTTTGATCGGTAAATTTTTCAGCAGCCCCTTCTACAACATTCACATCATTGTTATATACAACGCGCCATACTTTATTTTCGGTTGCATTGCTCGTAAAATAAATATCAATTGTTTCACCTGTTTCCTGACGAACAAGGTGTAATTCCGAAGCATAAAGCAATCCACGTTTACGTGCCAAAGTATTTATACATTTTTCTAATGCAGCAGGTGCATATATCTTTTGTTGGCGGCATTCATAATCCAGATTATATTTCCATTCATTAGTCATTGAATAAATAATTGAATTTTTTTTACGCGGAACATACAAAGAACTTTTGGATTTGAAAAATAAAATTTCAATATCTTCAAAAGACATTCCCAACATAGCACCAGCAATATCAAATCCTTCGACATATACAAAACTTGAACTTGGATTTAATGAAACTGTTGCAGGACCAGAAAAATCAATTGTTTGGGAATCCCCGATTGTTGCATCTGGAAAAGCTGCGTTATTTTCATTTGAACCAGAATCCAGAAAAGTATAATCATCTGCTGGTTGCGCAAAAGCAGAAGTTACGCAAAGTAATGTCAAAATAAGACTGCTTATAACCATTCGTTTTATTAAAAAAATATTTTTATTTTGCATTTTCTGATCTGCCTTATTTAACTTCTTCGACACGGAATTTGAAAATACTGCTTGGGTCACCACCAGATTCAAGATATTTTCCAGCGTCAAAAGGTTTTCCTGCACGTTCTTCACGAATACCTTTTTCAAATCTGATTATCAGATACATAGTGCCAGATTTTACAATTGGCTCTGATTTAAAATCATTTGGTAAATATGTTTCCAACTGGTAATTCACAACATAATAATTATCCGGCTTTAATATAGGATCAATTACATGAACCCGACGCAGAATTTTTTTATTTGATAAATCTTCTAATTCTGGGGTTACATCTCTTGCCCAAGTTTTATAAACTTCGGTTTCTGCCATTGCGTGCATAACACTATCGCTTCGTTGACGCAGTGCAACATTTCCAGATTCTGGTACAACATAAAAATATTCATTAACGAATTTCTTGATCAAACGTTCACGTACAAACTTATCTGACAATTCTTCTAATGGAACTGGCCTTCCAATTCTGCTTGATGATAAATCTGATGGTTGGAAAACAAATGTATTAACACGATTACGCCCCGAAAGATCGAACAAAGCACCAGTAAAATACACTGCTGTAAATACCAGCAAAATAATCATCAGTCCAGACAAAATAAAAATTAACCGCTTCATTTTTCTGTCACTTTGTAAGCATTAAAATCTGCAACATAATATCCAAATGTCAGCGGGTAATCACGTCCAGATTTTTGTATATCTGCATATGCTTCTATTTTTATTGACCCTGAAATACTTGAATTTAATACTGCACGCAAATGCCAATTTCCACCGGATTCTGTAACATTAGATTCTGGTGTTATTGTAATTGAATTTATATCCAGTACCCACGTTTCACCATTCAAAGAGCGCGCTGTATAATCAGGTAAAACATCTGACACAAATGTAGCATACAGAACTGGTGATGAACCGCAACAAATATCACATTTAGACTTATTATCGGAATTTATATCATAATTGTTGCATATTTCTGCGCTGCAACGACACCACTTGGAATCATTTTCGGTTTTATCACCTGAAATTGCAAACCATTTGCGTGCAAAGTTTCCAACAACATATTCCTGCATTACTTGATAAGATGGAACTTCGCGGTGTTTTGTTTTTTCGGAAATCGCACTCCATTCTATTGAACTATCATCAATCGAAATCATGTACGGAACTGCACGAATTGAACTATATGACCAAATCAGAAATCCGCAAAGCACAACAGCAATAAAAAAAGCAACAAGTGTCCAAACAGAAAGTATCCGCGACAAAGCGAGCCGTCGCATTGTCGGAAACACAGGGTTATCAAAATTGTTTGGATAGTCCATGTTCGCTATGCCCGCAAATCTAATAAATAACAATTAAAAATTATTATTAATTTTTATTTGTTAATTATCCCTGATACACCCGCAGACATGCGCATGGTGACAACTTTAATTCATTGTTATCATAGCCAACACCGACCGGTTCACGATCATAAACTTGGCCACAACCCGCAAGTGCCATTGCAATAAAAAACGACAGAATAATTTTTTTCATTTTCCCACCTTTCTGTAAACAAATTATAAAGAATTTTTAACGTCCCCGTCAAGGGTAAATGGTGTCAAAACTGAGTCTCGAACGAAAGCAAGAATCTTTGTTCACGATCGTATGATTCTTTCAGCATCGGCCATCCCCAAGAAAAATTCATCGGCCCCATCGGTGTATTCCAATAAACACCGATACCCCAAGAAGCGCGAATATTAGAATCAATATAATTATTACATTGTGTATTCCATGTCGGACAAGAATTATAAGGATTATATGTATATTCTTCGCGTGGAGGTTTGCCGAGCACTCCATAGTCTGCGAATACAAATCCCTTGATCTGATATTCATCTGGTATAAATATTGGGAAATTTAATTGTGTAGTACCGTTTGCTTTCCACATTCCACCCAAAGCATAAGTTCTGTATGCCCAGTTACGACTTCCGATACCTGCAATATCAAATCCACGGAGTGATTCACCCCCAAGGAAGTATCTGTAAACACGACTGATGTAATCGTCACCACCCATTGGCTGTATATATCCAAATTCAAGATTCGATTTTAATTGCCATCTGCTTTCGAAAAATTTCACCATACCAGTCACATCAGATGAATATCTCATGAAAGTCTCTGTGCTGCCAAATCCAGTATATGCCAAACCAAAATTAGCAACAACACCAGTATGAGTATTTTGTGCAAAATCTGTATCAAGATTATAATACTTAAAATTTGTTCCAAGTGTATAAAGGTTCGCATTCTGCCAACCGTTTGGTGCATGCAAATCATATGTTTGATCAAACGAAGCAGATAAACTCATAATCTGGCTCCAATTTTCTGTCAGACGCCATCCCAAACGACCTGATACAGAAAAACTGTCACGATCAAATCCATAAGATCCAAGTGATGAATAATTATACATTGTGTAATTAACATCAAAACCTGCAGATAACTGACGACCAAATAAATAAGGTTCTGTAAAACTGAAAGTCGCTTGCTTTTGATATTGAGCGAGTGATCCGCGCAACTGAACAACTTGGCCACGACCCATAAAATTATTTTCAGTTATTCCAGCATCAATCATAAAACCGTTAAGATTTGACCACCCAACGCCACCAGAAAGTTCGCCAGTTGGTTGTTCTTCGACTTTGACATCCAGATTCATCAAGTTTGTATCCGATACACGTGTTGGTACCATTTCGACAGATTTAAAAAACCTGGTTCGCATCATTCTTTGACGACCATCTTCTATGGTTTGTAATGAAAATGGATCACCACTGCGCATTGGCATTAATTGTTCAATAACACTATCAAAAGTGCGAACATTTCCCAGAATATTTATTGTGTTCAAATAAACACGATTTGTTTTTTGAATTTTAAAAATCAAACCAATTGTGCGATTTTCATCATCTTTATTCGGTGAAACATCAACATTTATAAATGCATACCCTTTTTCTGCAACCGCTGCACGAAGTGCTGAAATTGTTTGATCCACAAGATCAACATTATATGTGTCACCCTCTGACATTTTAAATTGATCACGTAAATTGTTTGTATCTACATCTGGAAATGGGTTTTCAACATCAATTTTACCAAAATCGTAACGCTTACCTTCTTCGATATCAAATTTTACCGAATACCATTGACGATCTGGGGAAAATACACCATTCACAGATTTAATTCTGACATCTGCATAACCATTGCGTAAATAAAATTGACCCAACAATTGAGCATCATATTTTATTCTATCTTCATCATAAACATCAAACTGTGTCATAAATCGCCACCATGCATGTTCACGTGATAAAATTTCACCACGCAATGTACGGCTGCTAAATTTTTTGTTTCCGGTAAATTTAATAGTATCGACATATGTCGGGTGACCTTCGGTAATTTCATATACAACATTCACACGATTGTCTGGTAATTCAATTTTCTTTGGATTAATTTTTGTTCCAAAATAACCTTGACGTTGATAAACGACAAGCATTCTTGCAACGTCACTTCCAATTACAGATTCATCAAATGAAGACAAACCACTAAGACGAATTTCTTTTTTTAAATCTTCGGTTGAAACTTCGTCATTCCCTTCGATTGTAACTTGTTTTACAACAGGTGCTTCGACAACTTTGATATTCAATATTCCGTCCGTCATACTTGCCGACGCACTACTAAATAAATTTTCGGATTGTAATTTTTTTGCTATTTGATTTATCCCTTCGGAATTTAAATCATCGCCAACTTTTACATTTACCAAAATACGAACAGATTCATCATCCATTCTTTGGTTCCCGACCACAGATATTTTTTTAACAACATCTGCCCTAACTGTTGTTGCAAAAAATACTGATAAACAGAATATTACTATTTTTTTCATATTATATTCCCAAAAGTCTTGCGATATCGTTCCACATAGTCAGTGCCATTAACCCTGCTATGAAAATCCATCCGCCAACTATGACAAAATCCATTCCCTTGCCACCAAGTTTGCGGATGGATTTTCATAGCAGGGTAAATGGCACTGACTA
>CAZNTZ010000027.1:0-7866 GCA_964576135.1 uncultured Muribaculaceae bacterium
AGTAAGAAAATTTTGCGTAAATTGATTGAAGAAAGATATAAAATTTATGCAAATGCCGACATAATTGTAGAAACCAAAGATGAAGTTTTGGCAAAAACATTGACCAAGGTTATGACAGCGGTCAAAAAATTTAATAAAAAATAAAAAATGAAAATAGAGAATAAAAAAATTGCTGCAAAAAAATCATCGGTTAAATGGCTGACTCGTCAGTTGCATGACCCATATGTAGAGCGTGCCAAGAAAGAAGGTTGGCGCGCACGAGCAGTCTATAAATTAATCGAGATAAATGAAAAATATAGATTTCTAAAAAATTCCCAAACAGTTGTCGATTTGGGCGCCGCCCCAGGTTCTTGGGCGCAATATATCGCACAAAATTTTCCACGCAGTCATGTTATCGCCATGGACTTATTGGAAATTAAGCCCATACCAGGCGTTGATTTTTATACCGGCGATTTTACAACAGACGAAGCTTTGAATTGGTTAGGTGAACAAATTGCAGGTAAGGGTGTTGATATTGTGTTATCAGATATGGCGCCAAATACAACTGGACATCAAAAGACAGATCATTTACGACAAATGGTTTTATTGGAATATGCTTGGGATTTTGCAATTAAAACATTAAAACCTGGCGGAACATTTGTTGCCAAATCATTCACAGGTGGAACAACAAATGAATTATTAAAAGAGATAAAAAAACATTTTGATTCTGTGCATCATATCAAACCACCATCAAGTCGATCTGATTCTGTGGAAATGTTCATTGTTGCTACGGGTTTCAAAGGATAAAGGTTTTTTATGTCCGCGATCATAATTTCTGGATTTACAGGTATTGGAAAAACTTCGTTTGCCAATAGTTTCAAAGACCAATTCAGAATTCTTGATCTTGAACCAAATTCCTTTTCTGGTCGTACTTGTGGAATCGTAAATGAAGATTTCCCAAAAAATTACATAGATTTTGTATGCGAGAATATTGATAAATACGATTATATTTTAATATCTGCCCAAGATTCCGTGGTTAAACTGCTGAATGAAAAACAAATACCTTATTACACAATTATGCCTGAAAAATCATTAAAGATTGAATATATGAAACGTATAACACAGCGGAAAAGCCCGCAATGGTTCATAGATTTAATTGATAATAAATGGGATGAATTCGTTCAGATGTCTTGTGATAATCCAAATCCAAAAAAAATATTCCTTGGTCCCGGTCAATTTTTAACAGATGTGATAAAAGATTTATGAATAAAGATAAAATAATAATTGCAATGTTTTTTGATAATAGTTATGCAATGCATACAGGGGTTGCGATTGCTTCTATTTTAAAAAATGCTGGAAAAAATGATGAAATAAAGATTCATCTTATTTCGAACGATTTAACACAAGAAAATAAAAATAAAATTATTAAATTGGCAAAATTTAACAGTAATTCAGAAATTATCTTCAATAAGATAAATAATAATTTATTCAAAGAAACATATGTTCGGAGTCGTTTTTCAAATAATGTTTATCACCGTCTTTACCTGGGTAAAATGTTTCCGAAATATGACAAGGTTTTATATCTGGACAGCGATTTGATTGTAAAATCTTCATTACAAAGTTTATATGATACAAAACTTGGACCCAACGATTATATTGCAGGTGTTCGTGCACGTGAATCAGTTCTTCAAAACAAGATTTTAGGATTTAATACTGATAATATTTATGTAAATGCCGGTGTCTTATTATTTAATTTGAAAGCATGGCGAATTCATAATCTGTTTGAAAAATGTATAAAGTATGCAAAAGAAAATAAACCATATCTTTTGGATCAAGATACTATAAATATAATATGCCATGGAAAAATAAAGCGTTTGAATCCAAAATGGAATGCACATGTTTTTGCTGAAACACGAAAATTACCAGAACCATTCAAAGGTTTTATCGCAGCACTTAATAATCCATATATAATTCATTTCGTTACACGTGAAAAACCATGGCATCCACAGACACCGTGGTTCAAAGAAATACGATATTATTTCGATTATCTGAAATTTACACCTTGGAAAAATTATGTTTTTGACTATTTGTTTAAACGTTATATTTTTCAGTTTAATTGGTCATTAAACGCAAAAACATTAAGGGTTTTTTCAGTGCCCGTTATCAGAGTATTTCGTGATAAATGGTTTTTGTTTGGTATTCCTGCTTTTGGAAAAACAGAAAAGTTTTGGACAGTTTCTTGAGTTTAATTTTCAGCAGAAAAACATTTAATTTTGACATTACTTATTTTTTTCTCAGACTAATTTTTCAGCAGCAGTTCGTGCAAGTTCATCAGCGCGTTCGTTATTTGGGTTTCCGTCATGACCACGAACCCAAACCCAATGAATTTTGATATTTTTTGCAACTTCATCAAGTTGTTGCCAAAGTTCCTGGTTTTTAACCGGCTTTTTATCAGCAGTTTTCCAATTATTCTTTTTCCAATTTTTTATCCAAGATTCCATACCATTTTTTACATATTGGCTGTCTGTATGTATTTCAACCTCTGCATGTTTGTGTGCGGCTGATAAAGCGCGAATTACTGCTGTCAGTTCCATACGATTATTAGTAGTATTTTTCTCGCCACCATTTCGTTCCGCAACGTTTTTGCCATCGGTTGCGACGAATGCCCAACCACCATTACCTGGGTTTCCAAGACAAGAACCATCAGTCCAAATTTTTAACATAAAAACTTCCTTTATATGGTATAATACCATAAATATGACATATTCACCAGACCAGCTTTTACAGATGGCAAATACGGCACGTGCCGGCGCGGTTCGTGCGGTTCGTGCTGCGCACAGTGGTCACATTGGTATTGCATTAGGCGCGGCAGATATTGTTACAACAATTTATGCAAATCATTTGCGTTTTGATCCAAAAAGTCCCAGATGGATAAATCGTGACAGATTTGTTTTATCTGCTGGCCATGGCAGTGCATTAATATATTCTGTATTAAAACTTGCTGGTTATGAAATCGGTGATTTACAAACTTTTCGCAAATTTGGCAGCAGTCTTGCCGGGCATCCAGAATACGGATTGCCCGGGATAGAGGCTACTACAGGTCCATTGGGTCAAGGTCTTGCAAATGCTGTTGGAATGGCATTAGGGGCAAAGATTAAAAAACAAGATTCAAAAATTTATTGTTTATGCAGCGATGGCGATTTAATGGAAGGTGTCGCCCAAGAAGCAATCGCCTTTGCAGGAAGGTATAAATTAAATAATCTAATAATGTGTTGGGATGATAACGGTATCAGTATTGATGGGCATGCACTTACTGATATTGATATGCCAAAAAGATTTGCGTCTGCGGGGTGGAATATTTTATTTATAAATGGAAATTCACCGTCTGAAATTGATAATATTTTGAATATTGCGAAACAGTCCGAAAAACCTGTATTTATTTCATGTAAAACTACTATTGGTTTAGGATCCAGTGTTGCGGGCACAGCCGATGCACATTCGCCTATTTTATCTGATACAGAACTTGTTGCCCTTGAAACAAAATACTATGACAAAGCCGGTGAAGATTTATGGTTTGAATTGCGTGATAAAAAAAATGGTGTCAGTATTACTGACAAAGGTTTTATATCCCCAATTTTTCATGCTGTTCACTGGGATTTAAGCCAATTTGAAAATGCTTCTACTCGGGATTTATCTGGAAAATATATTGAACAACTCATCGGTAAAAATAAACATTTAATCGGCGGGTCTGCCGATCTTGCGGAAAGTACGAATACACTTGTCCCAGGAATGTTTGAAATAAGTCCAGAAAATTTTAATGGTAACTTCATTCATTACGGTGTTCGGGAACATTCAATGGCCGCGATTATGACTGGGCTTGCATTGACGGGGCTTCGCCCTTTTGGGGGAACATTTTTAGTATTCAGTGATTATATGCGTGCATCAATGCGTTTGGCGGCGCTTTCTAAAATTCCAGTTATTTATGTTTTAACACACGATTCTGTCGCATTAGGTCAAGATGGCCCAACACATCAGCCGATTGAACAATTACCTTCGCTTCGTTTAATTCCAAATATGAATGTAATTCGCCCATGCAACGCGGCAGAGGTTAAATGGGCATGGGACACAGCGCTTGCATCAACCAGCAGCCCAACATGTATTATTTTATCGCGTCAGAAATTCAAACAATTTAAATCAAATGAATCAGAAATAAAATTTGGTGCTTATGTGATTCATGATGTAAAAAATCCAAAAGTAACTTTGATTGCCACCGGGAGCGAGGTAGCCCTTGCGATTGCGGTTGCAAAGCAATTCAAAAATGTTGCAGTGGTCAGCATTCCATCTGTCGAAATATTCCGCTTGCAACCATCAAAATATAGAAATAAAATACTTTGCGGCCGTGTTATTGCGATTGAAGCGGCCAGGGCAGAGCCATGGTTTGAATTTGCAGATTGCGTCATTGGCATAGATTCTTTTGGGCTAAACGGTGACGGCGAATCGGTTTACAAAAATTTTGGTTTTGACGAAGATATAATCGCGGCTGAGATTAAAAAAAGTCTATGACAAATCAACATTTTATAACTTCGGATGGCGAAGAAATACCGCTTAGTATTAATACGCGGTCTGGTTTGCGCAACATAACGATTCGACCCAAAGTAAATCCAAAACGCGAAATATCAATTTCTATTCCCAGAATTACCAGTGCATCAAGTGCGCTTAAATTTCTAGAACAAAAACGTGGTTGGATAGAAAAAATTTATGCACGCGCACCAAAGAAAGAAAAATTACGCGATGGTGATACGATATCGGTGTGTGGAACAGATTTTGTTGTAACCAGTCAGAATTTATCTGGTAAAAATTGTATGATTATTGGCGGTGCACCTGAATTTTTTGAACGTCGATGCCGCGATAAAATCAAAGAAATATTTCTGGCAGAAGTTAAAAATATTATAAAAACCGTTCCACCAGAATTCAGACCAAAACATATTTCGATTCGCGACACAACCAGTCGCTGGGGCAGTTGTTCCAGTACTGGGACAATTTCATTTTCATGGCGTTTGGCTTTTGCACCATATGATGTAATGCGTTACGTAGTAATGCATGAATTGGCGCATAAAAAATATATGGATCATTCACCTGCATTTTGGTCGCAAGTATCAAAGTTATATGGTGAAGGTGTCGGACGCGCAAAACTATGGCTTTCAAACCATGGTGGTGAATTGCATAAGTATTTCTAAATTTTAACGACCCTTTGACAATCTGATGGCATATTCAATAGATTTCATCTTTGATTGTTTTGTATCTGCGCGACTGTTCAAGCAAATCGGGTATTTTGCACCAATGATTAAACCTGCGATTGGATAATTACCCAACATCGTAAATGCTTTGAATAAAATATTTCCAGAATCCAAATCATTACACAACAAAATATCAGCCGGACGTGCTTCTTCACCTTTGCGACCTTTGATTGCGTTTGCTTCTGACGACAAAGCAGTATCTAACTGGTCCAATACAACATCGGCAACATTTTGTAATTTTTCACGAACAAATTCTGCATCAACAGATGATGGAATTTTCGGATTTGCCTTGCCCGCAGGGGTCAATACTGAAACTTTTGGGCGGGCAGATTCCCCATGCAGTTGCTTATAAAGCCATATTGCATTTTCCGTTATTTTAACTTTTGCCGCAGCATCAGGATACATATTAAGTGCAGCGTCTGTTATTATAAAACGTTCATCAACTATGCCACAATGTGACAATAATGTTCCCTTTGTGTAAACGTCTGGACGTGCCAGTATCAGGCGCATAAAGTCCGAAGTTTCAATCAATCCCTTGATAAATATTGGTGTATCACCCGCTGTAAATACCGAATCAATAGTTTTATTAAAGTTTTCTGGTGTTGTTGAAATTATATTTATGTCTTTGATGTCAGTGATGTTTTCTAAATTTTCAATATTGGTCATATTCACAATGATCAATGTTTTCATTTTGCATCCTTGGCTTGTGTTTACGTAAAATTATTATATAATTAAACGAAAAGACAAGGATTTTTATTATGGATCTTAAACCTACAAAACCTTTATCTGGGTTTGTTGAATTAATGCCGATACAGCAACGTTGTTTTGACGAATGTGCACGCAGAATGCAAAATGTTTTAAAAACTTCTGGGTTTACACATCTTGATTTGCCCGCCATTGAACGTGCCGAAGTATTAACAGACAAAGATAATTGGGACGAAATCGAAACCCAAATGTTTTTGTTTCAAAAGGGCGATACTAAGATGGGTTTACGTTATGACGGCACAGTCGGTCTGGCCAGGTTTATTGCTGGAAATGCGGGTGGATTGACTTTCCCAATGCGCACATGGATGTTTGGACGAAATTATCGTGGTGAACGCCCACAACGTGGTCGATATCGTGAATTTTATCAGATGGATATGGATATAATGGGTATTGGTACATTGTCTGAAAATTATGACGCTGAAATTGTTGCGGTCATGTCGAATGCTTATGAATCCATACGTGAATTTGTTGGTGGTACAACAGTACGCGTTGGCAGTCGTGTTTTCTGGAACGCAATGTTTGAATATATGGATTTGTCCCCAGAACTTGCCCGCAAAGCCTTTGTTTTAATTGACAAAAAGGACAAGCTTGATGATTTTGTTGGTGCGCTTGCCCAAGAAATAGGGGTTAAATCCGCCGCAGAAATCGAACAAGTATTCACCAAAGGTTATAACACATTCGCAAATGCCAGTGAAAAACTTGGCATCGCCGTTGCCCAGTTGGAAAACTTTCTTGCCCAATTAAAAATTCTGGGTATAAAAAATGCAAAAATAGATTTGGGAATCATGCGTGGACATGGGTATTACACCGGGATTGTTTTTGAATTTTTCTTGGATAATTTCCCAGAAATGTCGGCAGTTGGTGGTGGTGGACGATATGATAATTTGGTCAGTAAATTTTCAAAAAATAATATAATTGGTGTTGGTGCAGCAGTTGGTTTTTCGCGAATGATGGTTGCATTGATGGACGAAAATAAAATCGATTTATCCCAGTTTGAAAATCCAGTCGAAGTTGCTGTTTTAATAATGGGTCAGACAAATGTTCCGTTTGCAATGTCAGTATTGGCAGATTTGCGCGATTCAGGAATTGTGTCGGTTCCATATTTGGATTCTGATAAAAAGTTTAAAAATCAGATTGAATTTGCAAATAAAATAAATGCAAAGTTCAGCGCGATTATTGGCGATGATGAATCTAAAGATAAAAAGATAGCATTAAAAAATATGCAAACAGGGGACCAAGAATTATTGTCAATCAACGAAGTAATAAAATCAGTCAAAGGTAAATAATATGAATAAATCAGAATTCAAATTATATATTTCCAGTGATCATCGCGGTGTTGGGTTGAAATTCTATTTAATCGAAATGTTGGCTGCTGCTGGATACAATGTAATAAATATGGGTGTAGATGATCCAGGTAAAATGGTCGATTTTCCAGAGGTTACAAAACTTGTCACAGATAAAATGTTGGGTGACGAATCGGCGCGTGGAATTGTAATTTGCGGAACCGGCGGCGGGGTTCAAATTGCCGCGAACCGTAATAAACATATTCGCGCAACCCGTTGTGATAAACCTGATCAGGCGCGTGATGACCGTATTCATGACAATATTAACGTGCTTGCACTGTCTGCGGACGATTGTGATATGGAAACAGCATTTTTAATTGCCTCGGCATTTCTTGAAACACCGTTTGATGCAATTGAACGTCGTATACGTCGACTGGCTGAAATTTCCTAGTTGCAAAATTATATTTGGGTGTTATAATCGGGCAGCATCGGGGCGTAGCTCAGTCTGGTAGAGTGCTTGCTTTGGGAGCAAGATGTCGCGT
>CAZNTZ010000028.1:0-7084 GCA_964576135.1 uncultured Muribaculaceae bacterium
CCCCAGATGATTTATTACAACAAATGGAAATTACCCGCGATGCTGTGCGTGCAATGGGAATTCCTGTTTTGGCTGTGCACGATGTCGAAGCCGATGATGTTATTGCAACCTTGGTGGCAAAGCAATGTAATACCGGCATGACCAGAGTTATCACCAGCGACAAAGATTTAATGCAACTTGTTTCTGAATGCTGTGTATTATTCGATGGAATGAAGAATGTTGAAATCGGTATTCCAGGTGTTCTTGAAAAATTTGGAGTTCGTCCAGATCAAGTAATCGATGTCCAAGCATTGATGGGCGATTCAAGTGATAATGTTCCAGGGGTTCATGGAATCGGCCCTAAAACAGCAAGTGATTTGATAAACGAATTCGGAACACTTGATAATCTTTATAAAAATATCGATTCAGTAAAGAAAGAACGTATTAAAAACTTACTGAAAGAATACAAAGATATGGCGTATTTATCACGCAAATTGGTCACATTAAAAGATGATGTAGAAATCCCACATTTTTCAAGAAAAAATTTGGACTTTGATAAAACTGATTTTATAAATTTTGCATTGAATAAAATTGAATCCCCTGCCTTGGTGGCAAAGATAAATAAACTATTTGCAAATAAAAACGAAAAGAAAACCCAGAATTTATTTGAACAATCAACTGTGGTTCAATATAAAAATAAAACAGAAAAAAAATATAAACTGATTAGTTCAGAATCCGAACTCGATGAATTTTTATCAAATGTCAAAGATATAATTGCAATTGATACAGAAACAACCGGGCTGGATCAAATGTCTGCAAAATTAGTTGGAATTTCAATGGCGTCATCAAATGATTTTGGAATTTATATACCGCTTCGTCATAATTTAAAAAATAGCCAAGAATTATTTGTAACAGATAATGAAAAAAACACGGATTATAAGAATTTTGATATCGAATTTATTCGTAAAAAACTTTGGCCAATTTTGACTGATAATAAAATTCTTAAAATTGGTCATAATCTGAAATATGATTTTCATATATTTGAAAACGAAGGTTGGGATACAAATAAAATCACACCAATTGATGATACATTATTAATATCATATGTTTTGGATGGAACTTTGCATGAACATAATCTGGATGAATTAGCAAGATTAAATCTGGATCACGAAAATATAAAATTTTCTTCATTATTCCCGGCAAAAACCAAAAGTGGCGATATGAATTTTGCGAATGTGGACCCAATGTCCGCAGCAGAATATTCAGCCGAAGATTCATATATTTGTTTTGGACTTTATGAAATTTTTGAACAACGTCTTGAAAAATCTGGTTTTAAAAAGTTATATGAAAATTGTGATTTACCATTACTCAGAATATTAATGAAAATGGAACGCAATGGTGTCCTGGTGAATCAATCACGACTGAACGATTTATCTGATATTTTCCACAAAAAACTCCATGAATTAGAACACGATATTTATAAAAAAATTGGACATGAATTTAACATCGGCAGTCCAAAACAACTTGGTGAAATTTTATTTGATGAATTAAAATTACCATCAAAAAAATCACGTACAACTGACGCTGATACATTAAATGAATTAGCCGAAGAAAATCCAATTGTGGCAAAAATACTTGAATGGCGAAGCATTTCAAAGCTTGCCGGAACATACGCCGATGCTTTACCAAGACAAATTGGTACAGATGGACGAATTCATACAACTTATCTGCAAACCAGTACTAATACTGCGCGCCTTTCTTCGCGTGATCCAAATTTGCAAAACATTCCTATTAAAACTGATTTGGGTGCAGAAATCAGAAAATGTTTTGTTTCACCCGAAGGTCGCGTTTTGATATCTGCGGATTATTCACAAATACAATTGCGACTTTTGGCACACTTGGCTGATGTCCAAGCTTTGAAAGCAGCATTTGATTCTGGCACAGATATTCACGAAGCAACAGCCCGCAAAATTTATAAAATCCATGAATCTGAATCGGTACCAAAAGACAAACGTCGTGCTGCTAAGACTATTAACTTTTCAATCATATATGGAATTTCACCTTTTGGCTTGGCCGCCCAGTTGGAAATAACACCAGCAGAAGCAAAAAAAATTATAGATTCATATTTATCTGAATTACCAGAAATTCATAGATATATAGAAGAAACCAAAGCTTTCGTTTTGGAACATGGATTTGTTATGACCCCTTGGGGAAGACGGATTTATATTCCGGCCGTAAATTCTGCAAGTACACGTGCTTATGCATTACGCGCGGCAATCAATGCACCAATCCAAGGTTTTGAAGCAGATCTGATGCGTTTGGCACTGGTGAAACTTGACGAAAATTTACCAAAAAATTGTAAAATGATTATGCAGGTTCATGACGAAATAGTTTTTGAATGCGACCGTGAATCTTCTGAACAAGCCGCCGCAAAAATAAAAGACATTATGGAATCAATAACAAAACTTTCTGTTCCTATTGTCGCAGAAACAAACATTGGTCTTGATTGGGAAAAATAATTATACAAAGGATTATTTCGTGCTGACAATTTGTATTATGACTTATTATCATGAAAATTTAATGATATCTTTGTCACGTTTGCGTAATTATTTTGATTATCCGTTTAAGTTATTTATTCATAACGATGAACCATCATATAAATTGACCACTGAACACGTGCAAAATATTTTGCGTCGTCCAGATGTGCCTTTATTGATTCATAACAATGATAAAAATGTAGGTTGTTTTAATTCGCGTATGAATGTAATTAAAATTTTGCGCGACACACCTGAATTTCAATCACAATGGTTCATATTTGTTGATGATGATGATGTTTTATTGAAACCAAAATTAACCAAAGAATACGCACCTGTGATAAATCATAATTCTTTGGTTGTCAGCCGTCTGCGTGAAGTTTTATCTTTAATAGATAACCCAAATTACACACCTGGCAGAATGCAATTTGTCAAAGAAGAACGCCCAAAAGCGGGTTGTGTCGGCATCCCATATGATATGAAAACATATTTTGATTTTTATGAAACAATCAAAGGTTTTTTTCCAACGCTTTATAAAATATGCGGTACCGAAAAAATTATGGAGCCGGATGATTGTATTTTAATGTATCTCTTCAGAATTTATATGGAAAAGAAAATGAATTTGGATTTTTCTGGTGTTGCAAAATATCTTGAAAAATTTAGGGTTGAAGATTTTTCATATGCTTTGACATATCTTGAAAATCGCCAAGGTCGTTACAAGATTGAAGACGGCGTATATGATCTGCGATATGGCAATCCACCGGTCGGTGCAGTAAGTTACGAAAAACTATATTATGAAATATCCGGTGCATTTTATAAATATATGGGTATGCGCTGAGAAAAAAATTACACTTGCCATAAATATACAAAAATTAGTACTATTTTCGATACAATAGGCAGAGAGAGTTTGAATTTTAAACATGTTTAAAATCTTTTACGATTTTATTTTAAATACAATAAGTTTAAACAGCGATATTTCCGCAAGTCATTTTATCCCGAAAAAAGAAATTAAAAATTTTAATAATTTTACAATAAAATCTATTTTTATAGCATTGGCTTTGGCGTTTTTATCAAACACAGCAAATGCAGCGGCATATAGTTGTTCAAAGATTTATTCTTCTTGTTCCAGTGGTTATTATCTTAACGGATCGGTTTGTTCGGCCTGTCCTGGCGGATGTTCTTGCAGTGGCGGTACTTCGCAACCTTCATGTTCTATTACATGTTCTGCCGGATATGCTTGGAACGGCAGTTCTTGTGAAATATGTAACAATGGTGGTGGCCCATCAGGTGGATGGAATTTCACAGGACTTTATTGCCCTGGTGTTACAGTAAGTGCCGGTGCTTCACAAACAGGATGGGTTGCATGTACAAACAAACCTGCTAATTCTTATTATACAAATACAAGTGGACCAACTACGAACAGTTGTTCATGGGCATGTAGCAGTGGCTATCATTTATCGGGGGGAAATTGTGCGGCAAACATAACTTCGTGTCCAGACAGACAATATCTTGTAAATTGGTACGATGATTCATGTACCGATGTAGGCAGTGGGTATTATTCAGACGCTGGGGATACTGCGCGTCATTTGTGCCCTGGCGGATACAGTGGATCAAACGGATCGTTTGCTGGGATTCATGGATGTTATCAGTACAACTCATATGATGATACAGTTGCAAATGGTTATGGACACAGAGATTGGTGTCATTACGGCACAGGATATAATGTATCCCAAGCACAAGCATGCAGCAGTAATTTAACAATTGATCATTGTAATGCTGGATATATTTCAACTGGCAGTTCTTGCGGCGCATGTAATCCTGGATATCCATATGAACCTTATTATTGTCCGGGCGATGATAACAGATATCGTTGTCCCACAACAGACGGTGATTTAGCCGCACTGTCCGGTGGAACAGTCATATCGCATAATCCAGGCGGTTGGTGCAGTGGTGGCGCAACAAGTTCTTCGGTTTATCAATGTATGGGTGATTCAGAAATAACAATGTACAACGGAACGTATCTTGCAGAATGTTCTTGGAACGGATCAAACTATTTTCAAAATTGTGGTGGAAACTATTTATGGTGGGGAGCAAACCCAGGTTATTATCTTTATGGATATAAATGGTCATCCGGACATGATTGGTATACAGGCGCAACAGCATGTACAAATAAACCTGCAAACTCTTATTACACTGGTGCCGGCAGTCCAGAGACGAACAACTGTCCATGGTCGTGCGATAATGGGTACTATAATGTTGGTGGGTCATGCAATGTTGCAACAAATTGTCCAACTGGACAATTTATGTGGTTCTGGAGCGGGGATAACCGAACTTATTGTGAACAATGTCACGCAAATTACTATTGCCCTGGGGGATTAAATATTTTTAATTCTGGTGGTGTTGGCTCTGCAAACGCCGCTGGCATCGTTCCGATTTCCAGTTGTCCATCTGGTTGGACTGACAATTCCAGTCTTGGCAAATCTGCACCAGAACAATGCCTTAAGGCTTGCGGAAATCAATCAATTTCAAACGGATATATTCCACCAGATTCAAGTTTTGCAAATTATCCAAATAATTGCACATGGACCGGTAATGCAGTTTGTAATTCTGGATATTACACTGTTGGAAATACATGCGTTCAATGCGAAGGCGGGCCATATTATTGCAACAATAGTGTAAAACATAATTGCATTGACGCAGCATTAACCCAAGGCACCATCAGCGATATATTCACGTATGTTGATAATATTGTAAACAAAGGTGGTGCATGGGATGCTGCACAATGTTTGTGCAGATGGTCTTATTCAGATTCAACAAGACTAACATATTTTTATCAAAACAACTGCATCAGCGGCCCAAGCGGCAATACTTACACTCAATCAGATTGGTGCAGATCAGGTTATTACCTTACTGAATATATTAATGATTCTTATGGAAACAGTTGCTCTGCATGCACAAATGCGCCAAGTAATTCTTATTACACAACTCGTGGAAATCAATATGCAAATGATTGCCCCTGGTCATGTAACAGTGGTTATGGACTTACCGATACAGGTTCATGTTCTGAATTCTGTACTGCTGGATTTTATACATTAAACCTTGGATCAGTTTCAATACCAATTTACAATACTAAAAACACAAGTACAGCATTAAACGTTAAATCCAACAGCGGTTCAATGTGTTATGGTTCATTAGCAAGCGGAAGTGTATCAGGTGCAATAAATATCAAGGATTCCTTGAACAATATATATCACGCTATCAAATAAAAAATATGGTATTAAATATAAAAATACCGAAAAACAAATTTAATAAAAATAAAAAATCGGGTTTTCACCCGATTTTTATTTTCTATTATTTCTTCCAAAAGCCCCAGCTTTTCTTTTCACCATCTTCGCTGCGGTCGCGACGTGGACGATCACCGAAATCACGACGTGGACGATCACCAAAATCACGACGTGGAGGACGGTCACCACGATCACCACCATTACCACCGAACGATGAACGACGTTCTTGGAAACGTTTGGCAGATTCTTCGTCACGTTTAATCAATTCTAATTTTGTAACTGACAATTTGCCATTACGAACTTCCTCGTCAAATGTAACAACGTCATTTTCGTTCAAAAATCTGATTCCTGCATCTTTTAACGAAGAAGAATGAACAAACACATCATCCGTATTTCCCGCTTCATTTGCAGTATCCGGAGTAATGAATCCGAAACATTTTTTACCATTATACCATTTTACTTTACCCTGACGCATATTTAAATCCTTTGGATATGCTGTTATTGGATCTGCAACCGCAAATCCTTATTTGTATTGTTACAGTAAAAATACCAAATAGCAAGGAAATAAATGTAACTTACAAGTCCTTGTGAATTCAATCTTATTCTTGTTTTTCAAGTACTTTTATCAAACCTTCGGCAGCAGAAGCGGTTGCGGCTTTTTTACTTCCACCTGATGCCGTAAAAGACTTTCCCAAAGCAGATACACGAACGCTAAATTTTGGCATATGTGACTTTGATTGTTCTGGTAAATTAAGAAATTCATATTCTGGCAATGCACCACCGGCATGTTTTTGTACAAATTCTTGTAACGAAGTTTTTGAATCCTTTGGCGGGGTTTGTTCCCGTGCAGCAATATCACTCCAGATTTCAGTAACTACTTTTTTGGCTGCAGTAAATCCACCATCTAAATAAATTGCCCCAAGAACAGATTCCATTGCATTTGCAGCAATATGATTTATCTTGCCGCCGGTCATGTGCCCATGTCGAATCAGTTTATCAAGACCAAAATCTTTGGCAACAATTGCCAAAGTATCAGTAGAAACCAAAGCAGCATGACGACGTGCAAGCTCTCCTTCGGCTTCGAGTGGGAACATTTTGTAAATCAACTCGGCGACTGTTAAGCCCAAAACACGATCACCTAAAAATTCTAAACGTTCATTATTTTCATTTGCATTCGAACCACTTTGGGTCAATGCCAAATCAAATAACTTTTTATCTTTGAATTCATAATTTATCTTTTTTGTTTTCATTGAAATTTTCCTCTTTGCACGGGACGATATGACAAAG
>CAZNTZ010000029.1:0-6222 GCA_964576135.1 uncultured Muribaculaceae bacterium
AACCGACGACCCCTTGCATGCCATGCAAGTGCTCTACCAACTGAGCTACAACCCCAACGCCGGCACATATTAAACGATAAACCGTTAAATTTCAAATATTTTTTAATTAACCGGATATTGGCGTGGAAAATCATCACCATTAGGGTGTCTTAAATCAGATTTTATTCCGCAACCGTATAAAAATGAAAATACAGTCAGAAACAAAAAAATAAAATGTAATTTTTTCATGTTAAATCCTTATCCATGCTTTACAGTACGTCATTTTCATAATAACGGTAAAGTTCACCCATTACAAAATTAAAAATATCATATTCCATACCAATCCCGGATAATTTTTCATATTTCCCAGCATATGGAATTGCCGCCGCCAAAATAAATTTAGCCATATATCTGAAAATACCAATTTCTTCTTCGACTTTTAACTTACGTGCAGCATTTTTAATTTTAAAAATTTCGTTTCTGACATTATTATCAATCTTACGCATAATAGAATCAACAATTTTTTGTGGATAAAACTTTACCTGAATTTTTGGAAACCCATCAAGAAGTGATTCACCACTCATATAATTACGACTGTATAAAATATTCCAACCAACCCGTTCGACCAATGCACGAATACAATCGTATATCAACTGATTATATTGACGAATTCCATTGTAATGAGTTTGAACAATATCTTGATTGGCATTAACTGTTGATGTTTTAACACCACGTAATTTTTCATAACCTTTGTGTGTAGCCATTTCAAAATCAAAAAACATTCGAACCTGACAAATTATTTCTAATGGAATAAATTCACCATCACGACCAATATTAACAATTATCTTTGCATCACGATAGTTTCGTTTGTTATCCAAATCATAAAACTTGTCACGCACAGATACAACCTGATCTTTCATATGATCCATTACACTGTCAATAAATGCACGGGCTTGGGGAATTATATCAAATAACATTTTCATTCGATAAACATCACGTAATCTTGCATGTGGGGGAACAATTTTGTCAAGCTCTCGGACCAAATCAACAATTACTTTTTCATATCCATGACCAATAATCAATGCAACTTCTTCAGCGGCATTTGTAACAAACTTTTTTGCAAATGCAGTTTTAATTTTTTCGGTCACAGCACGCACAGATGCGTCATTTGCATGTTTAGCTAAAACATTTGTCGAAACATTTATAACATCATTTACATAATCGTCATAATATTTTCCTGTGACTTTATCAATTGCACGCGATACATTTTTCTGTGCCGCAACAATAACAGTTACAATCGAAGATATTGATAAACTTGTACTTGATCCATTTTGAAATATAAAAAATTGATTTCGAATTGGGTCTGCGTCAAATCTATGATTTACAAGATACGTCCCCTGCGGGCCGATAAGTGCAATTTCTGCAGGTTGCTCAATCCCCCCATTTTCGGGATTATATGGAAAAATCGGGGTTTTTGGGGCACCTAATAATTTACCAAGAAAAAAGAACATTTCACGGAAATTTTGCATTCCGTCAATATACAAAGATTTCATATAAGCGCCAGCATCAGCGTCAATCCGCTTTGATGCGATCGCTTCATTTATTTTATCCAGATTTTCAGAATCTGTACATCTGGCCCAAAGATCGGCGGCAACAATTTGATTATTATTTTGTTTTATCATAGCAACGGATTTTATACCATTATTTATCCATATGTCAATTCATCTAAAAATCATATTGAATACACAATATTTTTGTTATAAAATTCCGATCACAGAACTAAGGAATAAATTTATGGAAAAATCATTATCACATTTCGAACATCTTACTGATAACTTGCTTGATATAGTTATAAAATACGGTATAAAAATTCTTACAGCAATTGTAATACTTATAATTGGAAACTGGATTGCTAATCGTATTACACGTTCTATACGCAAAATAATGGAAGTTCGTAAAATAGATCCAACACTTCGTTCATTCATCGCTTCGTTTCTTAACATTGTTATGAAAATCCTTATCGTTGTAATTGTGCTTACCACTGTGGGAGTTCAAATGACATCCATAGTTGCAATTTTAGGTGCAGCGTCATTGGCAATTGGTATGGCACTTTCTGGTACTTTGCAGAATTTTGCCGGTGGAATTGTAATATTATTATTTAAACCTTTCAAAGTTGGTGATGTAATCCAAACCGCAACAGGACGTATGGGAACAATTGAAAAGATTTTGATATTTACTACTGAAATGCACACCGCTGACAAGCAAGTTATTTATCTGCCAAACGGGGCATTATCAAATGGTGAAATTATAAATTTATCCAGACAAAAAAGTCGCAAAGTAGACATCGTTGTTTCCATAGCATACGGTGACGACGTTTCTGTTGCACGTGCAATTGCACTAAAAATTATGGAGGCTGACAAACGTGTTTTAAAAAACCCTGCACCAGAAGTTATAATAAAAAATTTAGCATCAAGTTCTGTTGATTTAATACTTCGTTATTGGATAAAATTCGAAGATTATTATTCAACTCAGGCCGATTTTCTGGAAAAAGTTTATGAACAATTTCCAAAAAATAATTTACACTTCCCTTTTCCACAGATGGATGTACGTGTTACAAAATAAAATTTATTTATATGAAAATCAGAAAGTTTTTTGCAAATATTATTTGCGTATTTATTCCATCAAAAGAATTACGGAGACATGTTCGCGCAATTATTTCATTTGGTCCAATAAATATTATTTTTCTGAAAATTCGTGAAAGAAAAAGCAAAAAATTTCACCAATTCTTATCGGTTCTCGCAATCGCTAAAAACGAAGGCGCATACATAAAAGAATGGTTGGAATTTCATAAATTAATCGGTATAGAAAAATTTTATATTTATGACAATGAATCAACTGATGATACTCGAAAAATTTTGCAACCTTATATTGACTCTGGAATTGTAGATTACACATATTGGCCGGGCCAAGGTGTTCAAATGCAAGCATATAAAGATTGCATAATAAAACACAAAATGGACACAAAATGGTTGGCTGTTATTGACCTTGATGAATTTCTTACACCAACAGGTAATATATCTTTACCAGATTTTTTACGTGGATTAAAACCAAATATTCGACAATTATTAATTGCATGGGCGATTTACGGATCAAACGGTTTTGAAACAAAACCCAAAGGTTTGGTTATTGAAAATTTTACTCGCAGAAATGAACAGAACTGGCTTTATAAATCTATCTGTAACCCGCGATTTGTGTCACCAGATCAAAATTACAGTCCACATTTAATGTTCGTTTTTGGAAAAACAATTGATTCAAAAGGTAAATATTTGAACACTTCCAGTGTCTTTCTAAACCCAAATATTGAAATGCCATTTGATAATATAAGAATAAATCATTATCACTGCAAATCTTGGCAAGAATACTCTCTGCGAAGTTCGCGGGGCGCAGCATCAAAGAAAAATAATGGAATTAAATACAGCCGTGCCACATTTGACGCACATAACAAAAATGAAGTATTTGATCCCATACTTGTTAAATATGCCCCAAGAGTCAATAAAGCCATCAAAAATTCTGAATAAAATACATTGAATTTATGAAATTTATATATAAAATAAAGTCCGAGAGAGCCAAATAAAAAGGAACGAATATGCGCGATATGTACAAAGAAGTTGGCGTCTCATCAAGCAAAGAAGCTGTTCACGCTGCTACAAAAAATAATTCCAAAGGTCTTTATCCATATTCTTTTTGTAAGATAGAACAAATGCGGGGCTTGCCAAATTGGGCAAACTTTTTGCTGAAATTGACTGGAAATGAAATGGTTGAAATTTCACATGCCGACGGCGCCGGAACAAAATCATCTTTGGCATATATTTATTGGCGCGAATTTAATGACATGAGCGTATGGCACGGTGTTGTCCAAGATTCTATTGTTATGAATTTAGATGATGTCGCATGTGTTGGTGGAATGACAGGCCAAATGCATTTAACCAGTAATATTGACAGAAATTCTTTTAATATCCCAGACAGAGTAATTGCAGAATTAATAAATGGTGAAAATAAATTCTTGGAAAAAATGCGAAAATTTGGTGTCGACAATATAACCGGCCAAGTTGGTGAAACAGCAGATGTTCCAGATTTAACACAAACAATTGTTATAAATAATTCTTTGCATTGCACAATGAAACGAAGCGATGTTATTGATAATGGAAAAATAGATGCTGGTGATTTAATAGTAGGATTATCATCATACGGCCAATCATTTTATGAAGATTATTATAATGGCGGCATGGGCAGTAATGGTCTCACCCTGGGACGTCACGGAGTTTTTTCAAAATATTACGCAGAAAATTATCCAGAAAGCTATGATCATCATAACCTTGGATTTGAAAAAGCTTATCGTGGTAAAACAATTTTAGAAAATCAAATTGATATCGGAAACGGCAAAACTGTACATGCTGGGAAATTAGTTTTGTCCCCGACACGTACATATGCCCCAATAATAAAAAAGATTCACAACGCAGGTATTGGTCCGAAAGAAATTTCTGGAATGGTACATTGCAGTGGCGGTGGACAAACCAAAGTTTTGAATTATTTATCAAAACCTTTGAATATTATCAAAGATTCTATGTTCACAGTGCCACCATTATTCAAACTGATACAATCTGAAACTGGTGCAACATGGAAAGAAATGTACAAAGATTTTAATATGGGTCATCGTATGGAAATTTATACTAAAAACCTGGCCATAGCCCAAGAGATAATTCGTATTTCAACATCTCTTGGTGTAGAAGCAAAAATCATAGGTCATGTTGTAAAGAATAATAAAGATTCGAATAGAAATCTTAGAATTCAAAGTCCACTCGGTGTTTTTGAATACTCAAAAGAACGTTAAAAAAAACGCGCTTAATTGCGCGTTTTTTTTGTAACTATGCTAAATATCTGTTAAGAAAATAAAGTCTGTGTTGTAACTCTCGCGAGTATGCAGCAGCCATATCATTTTCACCATCAGATGTATCTTTGGATTTAATAATTTCAGAAAGTGTTTTCATAGCATCCATCAATAAATTTCTTACCTGAACACCTAAAACTCGTGAATCTTTGGAAATCTTTGGAATAATTTTTTGCTCAAGTGCAAGAATTTCATTTGATGATGGAAACGGCAATCCACGACCACCAAAATAAGTTTCTAACACACTATCTGGCATTGCATCAAGCGCAGTATCACCATCAGACAGACCATCTTGAATCTTTGCAAAGGTCAAATGCACTGAATAAAATTCTTCACCATGTGCATTCAAATGGCCATCTTCTGCTTTGTCATTTGCAACTTTTACTTGCGCAATGAATAACATCCATAATTCATTTAATTTCATATACTCCTCCCTTTGTTTTTGACACTAAAATTCTGCGACGTTTTGACGCAAAATTCAATAGGCTTGAATTCTTGTAAAAAACAATTGTAAGTTTATATAAATTAAAAATTAACTTATGGTGTCGGTAAAGTTGGTGTTGGCACAACAACTGTTCCAGTAAATGTTTTATTACCAGAAATAGTTTGAGTACCAGTAAGTGTAACAGTACCAAGCATTGTGTTAACAGTTGAAACATCCAAATCTGTAGGTAATGCTGTTACAACATCATTATTACCAAGCAATGTTTTTGCCAACATCGGAGTAGACCCACCAGGATAACCCTGAGCACCCATATAACCTTGGTAACCCATATAACCCTGTGGCCCCATATAACCTTGTGGTCCCATATCACCCGGCTGTACTATACCTGGATCACCTTGGAATCCACGATCACCTTGGTAACCCATGTCACCCTGAAATCCACGATCACCTTGGAAACCTTGATCTCCGATTGCTCCTTGGGCACCAGTCAAACCTTGTGAACCTGTAGAGCCTTGTACTCCTTGGAATCCTTGGAATCCACGATTACCTTGTGTTCCTTGGGCACCGGTTGTTCCTTGGGTACCAGTTGAACCTTGTGAACCAACTGTTCCTTGGAAACCTTGGAATCCACGATTACCTTGTGTTCCTTGTGAACCTGTAGAACCTTGGGCACCAACTGTTCCTTGATATCCTTGGGCGCCAGTTAAACCTGTATCACCTTGATATCCGCGATCACCTTGGAATCCTTGATCTCCGATTGTTCCTTGAACACCTTGTGCACCAGCAGTTCCTTGAAATCCTTGGAATCCACGATTACCTTGTGTTCCTTGGGCACCGGTTGTTCCTTGGG
>CAZNTZ010000029.1:6322-6868 GCA_964576135.1 uncultured Muribaculaceae bacterium
GTGAACCTGTAGAACCTTGGGCACCAACTGTTCCTTGATATCCTTGGGCGCCAGTCAAACCTGTATCACCTTGATATCCGCGATCGCCTTGGTAACCCATGTCACCCATATATCCTTGGGCACCTTGGGCACCAGCAACTCCTTGGAATCCTTGGAATCCACGATCACCCTGTGCAGCTGCAGTACCATCCGCCCCTTGAAAACCTTGGAATCCACGATTACCTTGGTATCCTAAATCTCCCATATATCCTTGTGAACCTTGCGCACCGGTTGTTCCTTGGAATCCTTGGAATCCACGATTACCTTGGTAACCCATATCACCCATATACCCTTGGGAACCTTGCGCACCTGTTACACCTTGGGCGCCTGTCGAACCTGTATAACCTTGCGGCCCCATAGACCCTGTTTCACCTTGATATCCACGATCACCCTGATAACCCATATCACCCATATAACCTTGTGAACCCTGAGCACCAGCAGTTCCTTGGAATCCTTGGAATCCACGATTACCTTGGTATCCTAAATCTCCCATATATCCTTGTGAAC
>CAZNTZ010000030.1:0-1479 GCA_964576135.1 uncultured Muribaculaceae bacterium
TGAACTTTGTAACCATCCATCACTTGATGCATTTGTTGTTGTTACGGGTGGAGAATTACGTGCCGGCGGTGGTTTAAGAACACTATTTGAAGATGCACCAAATATGGCAGCGGTTGCATGTTATCTTGATAATGAAATGTCTTTGGGTAAGATTATTCACGACATATTATTTGGTCAAGGTATTACAAGAATAGATCCAGATGCAATGCAATATATGTTTGCACATCTTGGCTCTGATCGTGGAATTACAAAATCATTTTTGAATAAACTTGCGATTTATGTTGATGATACAAAGCATGTTGATTTGGATGCAGTTGAAAAATGTTTGCCTGACACAGGTGCCGCATCAACTGATGATTTTCTATTTTCCCTTACTGCGGGTCATATTTCACAAACGATGATTGCACTCGACAGATTATTTTTTGATAATACAGATTCAAACATGCTTGTTCGAATGTTAGACGGGCATTTCAAAAAATTACTAAATGCAGTTGTTGCCGGTCAAATGCCAAAAGTTTTTTGGAAATCAGCCGAGAAGTTTAATATAGCAGTTCGTATTTGGCCAGAATCTGAAATTATTGGTGTTATGTCTCGCTTGAACGAACTTGAATCGCAACTTCGTACAACAGGCATGCCTGGTGAAATATTACTTCGTGATTTTGCTTTAAAATTATCTGTGCGTGCCGCCAAATTCGCAATCAAGAAAAAGGGGATGTAAATGCTGCCATCAGTATACGCACCTAAGGATTTCAAAAGACTGCGTGCAGTCGGTGATATTGTTGCGCGTTGTTTTGAACATCTGGAGCAATATGTTCGTGCTGGTATTTCAACCGGTGAAATTGATCGTATTGCAAATGCTTTTCTGGTCGCAAATGGTGCAAGATCTTCGGATTTTGGATACATGGGTTTTCCAAAGCATATTACAACCAGCCGTAATGATGTTATTGTTCATGGTATACCACGTGATGATGAAATTTTAAAAGATGGCGATATTATCAATATTGATTTGACGGCCGAGTATAAAGGGTTTCATGGCGATGCTTCGCGTATGTATTTGGTTGGTGATGTTTCTGCCCGTCATAAAAAATTAGTTTCTGTTTGCGAAGATGCTTTGAATTCTGCAATTGCTGTTTGTGGACCTGGTGTTGCACTTTCAGAAATTGGTCGAATAATCGAAGAAATTGTAAACCCGCATGGTTTTACAATATCGCATGATTTTGTTGGCCATGGAATTGGTAAAGTAATGCATGACGAACCGCAAATTTATCATTGGTATGATAAAAAATATGACAAAGTAAAAATGGTTCCTGGTTTTGTATTTACCATTGAACCGATGATTTGTGAAAAATCTGCTTTGATGAAATTAGATGATGATGGTTGGACGGCTCGGACGGTTGATGGTGGTTGGTCTGCACAATGGGAACATACGATTGGTATAACCGAAGATGGTGCAGAAATATTCACAGAAATAAAAAAACA
>CAZNTZ010000030.1:1509-6538 GCA_964576135.1 uncultured Muribaculaceae bacterium
CGATACTGATTATAAATCGGGACATCGGACGCGTTTGCGTGACAAGTTTTTGCAAAATAAACTTGTTGATTATGAATTGCTTGAATTACTTTTGACCTATGCTTTACCGCGTATTGATGTGAAACCGTTGGTAAAAAAATTACTGTCGGAATTTGGTGGTATCCACGGTGTGCTGACTGCACCAATTGAAAATCTGACAAAGACACCAGGAATAAAATTACAAACTGCTATTTTAATTAAAACGGTTTATGAAATAACGTTACTTGATTATAAAAACTATCTTGATGAAACCCCAGTATTTAGAGATTACAAGCGTTTAGAAGATTATTGTAAATTATTGGTTGGGCAAAAGAATGTCGAAGAATTCTATGTTTTATATCTGGATGGAAATCATCGTTTAATTTCTGATGATGTTCATTCAAGTGGCACAATTGATTGGGCGGCTGTATACCCGCGCGAGATTGCAAAGCGTGCTTTGTCATTAAATTCTGTGTCTGTAATTTTATTACACAATCATCCAACAGGCCAGGGCACTTTTTCAACTGATGACATAAAAATTACCGAAGAAATCAAAAGTGTCTTAGGGGCACTTGGGATAACAGTTTTTGATCATTTATTGATTGCTGGTGGATTGATGTTTTCTGCAAAAAATATGTTTTTAATAAAATAATTTTAATTATTATCAATTTTTTTTCGAATTTGACGAATTTTGATTAAGATTTCTTCAAGAGCTGTTTCGTCAATGCATTTTGGGCGTGATTTAATTTCATCTGCCAAAACAATACACAAAGTAGCAAGTAAAGATGATTCTGGTAATGGGCCAATTTTATCCAGAATTTCACGTGCACGGCTGTCGAGCATTTTACCAAGTTCAATCAGTCGCGATTCCTGTCCGTTTTCGCAACCCATTTGGTAATTTTTATTTACAATTGGTATAGAAACTACACTCATTTATTATCCGGATTTTTTAATTTGTTCAAAATACCCAAAGATTTTTCAATAAATTCTGCACTGCGCGCATTTTTTAAACGCAAATCGGCAAGCTGTTGTGCAAGAATAGATACCTCAAGATCTGTTTGACGTCCAGCAGCATCTGCCCGAGCGCGTAATTTTGCAGCAGATTCAGCCATAACGTCCAGTTCTGTGAAGATTTTATCTAATACATCAGACATACTGATATGATAGAATAATTTTTGTATGCGTTCAAGAGAATTTTATGATATAATCAAAAACATTATTTGGGCGGGGGATTAAATGAAGAGCAAAATCGTTTATATTTCGGGCGGAGATGTATTTAGCCCATCAGAAATTCGCAAAGGTTTAGAAGAAATTCGTGAAATCCTGGGTCTTGGCAGTGATGTCGTGATTTTTGGCATTTCAGTAGAGCCAGAGTTGGAGTTAGCCAAGAGCGAAGCTGTAGTTGAACAATATGAACCAGTATCAGAAATTGAAATGCAAATAATAAAACCAGATACAATTGAAGAAAAAATTGAAATTCTGGAACCTGTTGCCGCAGTTGTAAATGACGAAGTTTTTACCGAAGATGAAGAAATATCCAAAGAAATTATTGAAACAGAAATGCCAAAGGCGGCGGATACCGTGGCTGATGTTGATAATATTCCAGCCCCGACACCTGCACCAATTTTATCGGTAATTGGCATTGTTACCCCAGAGGTCGAGCAAACAATAGAACCAGAAGAAGAAGTTTTTTCTGAACCTGAATCACAAATTATGATAAGTGAAACAGTCGTTGTAAGCAGTTCTGTCGATTTTGATGATGATATTTTTGATGGTGCACCAGCACAAAAGAAAACGCTGGAACAAATTTTTGATGGTTTGGAATCATTAAAAGAAGAACGTCGTGACCCATTATCTGCAGTTGGTCCGTCCGTTTCCGCGCCTGCCGCGGTAATTGATACCGAAGATTTTGATTCGACTTTATCAAAAATGGCCGAAGAATTTGTAAATACACAATCTAATATTAAATCAGAAATTGCTGATACATCTGTTAAGAGTGGTAAAATTGGCAAATTAAAAAACGTTTTGCCTTTTAAAAAGGCGAAAAAAGAAGAAACATCATTGATGGGCGATTTGTTCGGTTGGGCAGGAATTGCTGCAAATGATGATGATTTTCCAACCGGTGGTTTATTCGGAACAAAATAAAGGCATAGCTGATTATGCCATTGCATCAGATATTAAATCTTCTTAAAAATTCTGGATTTCACATTCGTGGGGTTGATACTACAACTATTTGGCTTGAAGATCCTTCATGTATTATGCGATCGTTGACAGATTTTATCCATTATGCATGGATTGCGATTTATGTAATTACGGGGGTTCTGTTATTTGGTTGGGCAGTTTCAATGATTCGCGGCGCAAAAAATAATATTTTTATAAATATAAGAAATTTAACAATAGTTTTTGGAACGTTGGCCGGTGTTGGTGCAATTGTGAATTCTGTGTTTGGTGAAGATTTATTTGCCAAAGGTTGTCGCGAAATTGGTGTGCCATTGGCAGAGGTTCAGCGCGCATTGGCAGATTATAAGTTAAAAACACGCGGCGCTGACGATTTATATGAAGAATTTAATATTTATGATTCAGCATCTGGTCAGGAATATGACCAAGGTGTTTCAGAAGTTTCATCTGATATGGATGCCCAAACACCTGGTGGTGATGTAATGTTGCCACCAGAACGTGCAATGGTCCCGGGTCCTGGTAATCCAGAACAATTAAATGGTATAGAGGTAAAATAAAAAATACACCGAAGTGGTGTATTTTAATTTTGGTGGCCTTGGTCGGAAGGGTGCTCGGCGTTGCCGCCTGCGCTTCCGCTCGTAATGGATTTTATTGCGCTCTGCTTTATAAAATCCAACTTGCACTCGAACCGCGATTCAATTCCGAAATCTAAATCAACCAAAACAAAAAATGCCCGATGTGGGGCATTTTAATTTTGGTGGCCTTGGTCGGAATCGAACCGACACTCCTTGCGGAACTTGATTTTGAGTCAAGCGCGTCTACCAATTCCGCCACAAGGCCAATTTTTCCCATCACTTTAATGGGAATCCCAAATTAAGGGATTATTTCTTTGCGGTCTTTTTTACCAATCTTGCGGATTTGTTTGGCTTTCTCGCTGGCTTTTTTTCAGGAGCTGCGGCTTTGCCTGTCTTTTTAAGAATCGCTTTTTTGATTTCAGCCATTTCTGGGGAAAGGCGTGAAATTGGTTTGGCTGTGACATAGTTATCAAGCCCACCATGTTTGACCAAAGTGCGCAGACCAGATGTTGACAGACGCAGTGAATATTCTTTACCTAAAATTTCACTTTTGAATTTCAAAGTCTGCAAATTTGGCAGAAAAGTGCGTTTTGTGCGGCGATGTGAATGTGAAACATTCATCCCGACTTGTGTTTTTTTGCCTGTAACTTGGCACAATCTTGGCATATTTATATCCTTTTTGACTGGGGCTTAATTTATAATAAAAAAATGGATAAGTCAAGAAAATAGTAACCCTAAGAATACTTTCGTCATTGAAATTTTTCAGATTTAAACTATTTAGATATAAGTAGTATGTGTTTACGTGAAAAATTTAATTTTTTTGATAGAATTATATAAGAAATAAAGGAGGATCAAATGAACCCAGAAGATCAAGAAATGTCACCAAATGAAGCACTTAAAAAATTTACTAGTGATTTTACAGAGCTTGCTGCGGCGGGTAAGTTAGATCCAGTAATTGGTCGCGATGACGAGATTCGCAGAACAATCCAAGTTTTATCGCGCCGAACAAAAAACAATCCTGTGTTGATTGGAAATGCCGGTGTCGGTAAGACCGCAATTGTAGAAGGTCTTGCCCACAGAATTATATCGGGTGATGTACCAGAAAATTTATTAAAGAAACGTTTATTATCTTTGGATATGGGTGCTCTGCTTGCTGGGGCAAAATATCGTGGTGAATTTGAAGAACGTTTAAAGAGTGTTTTGCGCGCCGTCAAAGAATCTGACGGTCAGATTATTTTGTTTATCGATGAACTTCACACAATGGTTGGCGCCGGCAAAGCCGAAGGTGCAATGGATGCAGGGAATTTATTAAAACCGATGCTCGCACGTGGGGAATTACATTGTTTGGGTGCAACAACTTTGGATGAGTATCGTGAGTATATAGAAAAAGACCCAGCACTTGCCCGCCGTTTTCAACCGGTATTTATTGATGAACCATCAATTAACGATTCTATATCTATTTTACGTGGTCTGAAGGAAAAGTACGAGCAACATCATGGTGTTCGTGTTTCAGATGCTGCAATTGTTTCGGCAGTAAAACTTTCTGCGCGTTATATTACAGACAGATTTTTACCGGACAAGGCAATTGATTTAATGGACGAAGCCGCGGCGCGATTGCGTATTGAAATAGCAAGTAAACCAGAAAAACTTGATGAAACAGATCGTCGTCTGCAACAGATGAAAATCGAACGCGGTGCACTTAAAAAAGAAAAAGATGAAGATTCTAAGAAACGTTTAAAAGAATTGGATAAACAAATTTCTGATACCGAATCAGAATCTGAAAAAATGACGAACGAGTGGCGCACTGAACAAAAGAAAATGCATAGTTTGTCAGATGCAATGGCAGAATTAGATACAGCAAAATCTGATGTCGCAGCAGCAATTCGTCGCGGTGATTTCGAACGTGCATCTACATTGCAATATGGCAGAATTCCAGAGCTTGAAAAACAAATAAAAGATTTAGAAAATAATACTGCGGCATCTGAATATAAAACTGTGACACCGTCGCAGATAGAAATGGTTGTATCAAAATGGACGGGAATACCAGTTCGTAAGTTGGCAGATGACGAACAAAATAAATTGTTGCATATTGAAGATGAATTAGCAAAACGCGTTGTTGGTCAACCGTATGCGCTGGGTGTTGTTGCGCGTGCAATTCGTCGCAGTCGCGCTGGGTTATCTGATTCTCGACGTCCAATGGGCTCTTTTATGTTTTTGGGGCCGACGGGTGTGGGTAAGACAGAACTTGTCAAAGCTTT
>CAZNTZ010000031.1:0-6257 GCA_964576135.1 uncultured Muribaculaceae bacterium
GGATGATCGATTGGATAAAACTCGTCACTTTTTTGATAAGTCGTATGGCGAGATTATATGATTCGGGTAACACCCCCTTAAACTTCCAGAATCAGACTAGCACAAACTGCCCACAGAAAGGAACCAAGCAATTATGTCTGAAATTTTGAATAATTCCAATCATCAGAGATTTAATCCAGTAAATGAAAGGATTGTTTATCGTTATTTAGTGCACCGTCAGGCGACAGATGGTAATGACGATAAAACGCTAGATTCTTTACATAAAGCTATACGATCGTATGAAATTTTAACAGATTTTGTAGATTTTAAGAATTATTCTCCGGAACTTGGGCGAATGTTTATTGGTAAATTGCGAGCTATGGAATTATCAGAAAGTTATTTATTGCGCCTTTCTTTGGATGTACGGGAATTTCTGCGCTGGTATTCACGCGAACGTGACGGTCGTATAATTAAAGAAAATGATTTAGATTATATAAAATTAAAAAAGAATGAATTACATGCTGCCCGTGCAAGTGGGTATCAACCAGCACATGATTATGCCACCTTATTCAAAGTTGTTAATTCAATGCCTTGTGGTAATATTATCAATCGCAGGAATCGTGCATTATATGCGCTGGCGGTGCTGGGCAGTTTTCGTAGTGGAGAGCTACGTAATATAACTCTTGGAAGTTTAATTTATGATAATGGGGCTTATTTTATAGATATAAACCCACGTAAAATTAAAGGAGTTAAATTCTGTAAAGAAAGACAGGCTACACTAATAAATCGTAGTGATTTGTTAAAATATGTTTTTGATTGGGTACAAGAACTGCGTGAACAGGAATTGTTCACTGATTCAGACCCAATGTTTCCAGCTATAAATTCTAGATTTACAACACAAAACTTATTCGATACAACCATTGTAAAAACACCAGTAGGCGCAAATACTATTTCTGACATATTTAAGCGGGCTTGTGTCGCAGCCGGAGTGCAATACATAAAAACGCATAATATGCGTCATACCAAGGCGCGTCATTTTAATAAATTACATCGTCCTGAACTTATGGTGGCTGTCCAACAGGATTTTGGTCATAAAAATATAGACACAACTATGAATTCTTATGTTGGGGCAATGCCACATGAACAACAACGAGAACTTATAAATAGTATTGATTTTAATAATATATGAGGCAAAAAAGCCAAAAAAGTCATTTAGTTGTTGATTTTTGCCATAATTAAACTATAATTGCGGAACACAAAATGTGCCCGTGGCTTAATGGATAAAGCAACAGATTTCTAATCTGTCGATTGCAGGTTCGAGTCCTGCCGGGCACGCCAAAATAATCTAATAAGGGGGTATAGAATGAAAAAATTATTTTTGATTTTGCCTGTTTTACTTTTTGGATGTGTTGAAATGTCTAAAATATCTGCCCCGTCTGAAACTATAGAAAATGATAAATGTGTAGAATCTCAAACTTATAAAGTTTTCCAGGTCTTTGATAGTGGTGCATTGGCTTCCGAATGTAAATATGAGTATGGGGTTGAAGCGTGTTATGGGCTTACAGTTTTTGTTCCGACACAAAAAGGTGAAGAGCTTTATGATGATAAAATAATAAAACCGTCTGATGGGAAGTGCATAATATATAATGGGGTTTATAAATATACAAGCAAAGGTGCTGGAGATAAAACGGTTCCAAAGCTAAAAATAATAGACAGTAAAATTCCAAACCCTGCTTATATAGAATGGCAAAAAAATCAGAAAGTCGTGAAGTGATTTTTTGTAAAAATTAGCCATAAGTTAGCCACGAAAAGTTATATAGCGCAAATCAGGCTGAATACTAAGCCTTTTATGTGTTAGGGCTGTAAATTTCTAATCTGTGGGTCGCAGGTTCGAATCCTGCCGGGCGCGCCAATAAATTAAAACTCCGTGTCATAATTTTTAATACTTTTTATAAAATCCATTTTCCCCTGGACAATCGTTGCTTTAATTTTATAGAATCCAATTATATCAAAGGGGTAGTCGATGAAAAAGCTATTACTGACCGGTTTGATTTTAACATCTTTTATAACTGTGCCTTCTTTTGCACGCGAATACGAAAATTACAAAGATTGCACTGCTGATAATGGAACAAAATTTTGTGATGGATATTTTGCTGGAAAGAAAATAAATTCTGGATCCGAAACAACAACTACAACCACTGCTGTTACACCGGTGACGGAAACGCAAGTAAGTGAACCAGCAAAACCACAGATATTTGACAGAAATAATTATTTCTTCATTGGTGGTAATTTTGGACTGGGTGCAGTTTCGTATAAATATGAACAAGCGGCAGAGATAATGCCGTCCGCTTTTTTTAATCTGGGTTTGGAATTCGGTGGAAAATTCAAAATAGTTGATGATTACGGTTTGGGCTTAACAGCAGCGATGGATTTTTTTGCCCCGTCAGAGGTTGAAGGTTCAACATCATACGCTTCGGTCAGTGTTGGATATGACCTATACGGATTTTATTTGGATAATTATTTTGATTCTGGTGACAACACATCTTTGGTTTTGGGATTTGGTATTGCTGATATGTACATTAATACCGTAACGGAAATAAATGGATCCAGCAGTTCTTATACGGACCCAAATTCATACAGCACAGTTTTAGTTAAAATGGGAATGATATACGCCTTGTCAGAATACACAGATTTTACACTGACCGGAAAATTTGGATCACCTGACAGTGCAAGTGGACTGAATTCGTTGTTGATGTTGGATATCGGATTCAGATTAGTTTTCTGATGAAAAAAATTCTGATTTATTCACTGGTTTTATTTGGTTTGGGCGCTTGCTGTCGAAACAGTGATGTTTTAGAAGATGGTGATAAAATTGTTTTCAATCAAACGATTTCAGCGTCTGGCGTTCGTTACGCTGCTGATGTTAATGGGACCGAATTGATTTTATGGAACAAGGGATCTGATTGGACTTTGTATAACGAATCAAGAAAATAAATAGTGTATTTTTCCACTTGACTTTAATTCATTAAAATATATAACTATTAAACGGTTTAATGATTATTCGAAATCTTAACTGGGGCATAGATTGTAATAAATCGCGGCTTGGTCGCGATTTTTAATGTGTTCTGGTTTAAAGATTACTTGTAATTAAAAATAATGGTGTTGTTATGCCAAAAAAAGAATTTGTTGGTTTAATAGAAAAAAATTTCATGGTATGGGCCTGGCTTGATAACAAGTTGGATGGGTTGTGTGGTGAAAATAATCTGAATCATTACACAAAGCATCAAGTTATTATTTTGACTTGGCTGAATTTACAGGGACGTGCAAAATTAAAAGATATTGCAAAGCATAATTTTGTATCAACGGCCAGTTTGTGTTCTACGCTTCGCAATATGGAAAAATCAGGATTGGTATTACGTGAAATTGACGAATCTGACAGACGCAACACTTGGTATGATGTGTCTGAGCATGGTCGCGAAATTGCGCATGAAGCAATTGAAGCTTATCGTTGCCGTGTTGAACGGGTTTTCAAAGTTTTAACCCAAAAAGAAGAATCTGAATTAACAGAAAGTTTGAAAGTAATAAACAATTTATTAAACAAAGTAAAAAAGGAAATAGAGTAATGAAAAAGTATATGGTTTCATTTTTAATGTTCGCAGTTTTTATAAGTTCTGCAAATGCAATGAATTTGTCTTTTGATGACGCTGTGCAAAAAATAATGACGGAAAGTAATGATTTAAAAAAATCAGATGCAAATTTAAAAAAAGCCCAAGCACAATTAGATGCGGTGAATTCAAATCGCTGGCTCAAGGTTGAAGCAAGTGCGACATACATGAATCTGGTCAATATCCAAGATCCATCAAAACCGGCCGGTGTAGAATTACCACCGCAACTTGGTGGGGTATTGGCATCTATGGGACAGAATGGAAACTATATAGAATTGCCGGATAATATTTTAATGGCGGGTGCGACTGTTACCCAACCAATTTATACTTTTGGAAAAATTGGTAACGCAGTTGACAGTGTTCGCAGTGCAATTAAGATGTCTGAATCTGGTCGTGAAATTGCACGCCGCGAAGTCAGATACGCCGCTGCGCAATTATATTGGACTGCAAAAATGACCGACGGTAATGTCGTAATTGCCCAAAAATCTTTGGATGATGCAGTTGCTGCAAAAAAGAAACTGACAGCCGCGGGTCGCGCCAGTCGCGGAAACTTGGTCAAAATTCAGGCTGATATAGCAACCAAAGAAATCAATTTATCTGATGCCCAGTTTAATCGTGACACTGCGCACAGAATGTTGAAAATTATGTCAGGGATTGATGTTAATGAAAAACTGGATTTGACAACAGATATGCCGGAAAATTTCGAACCACTCGGTTCTGCTGAAATTTCAAATAATCCAGAATGGGATATGTTAAACCAAGAAGTTCGTATGTATGAATCAAATGCGTCCAGCAAGCGTGCAGATGGATATCCAACATTAGCGGCGACTGCGTCATACAATATGTTTCAAATGGGAAATAATTTTGAAGCAATGCAAAACAGCCATGCTTCGCAATCTTCGTATTGGGGATTATCTTTAAAGGTTCCAATTTTCTCTGGCGGACTAAATCGTGCCAATGCAACGATTGAGACTATGAATGCAGAATCGGCACGTCAGGATTTAGACAAATCTAAGAAAATAAAAAGCGAAGAATTTAACACGGCTGTGAAAAAATATGAACATTTACGAGTTAATCTGGAAAATTTAGAAAATGCACGTGATTTAGCATCCAAAGCATACGGTTTTTCGCGCGATAGATTTGCATCAGGTCAAACATCAGCAGTCGAACTGGCCGATGTATCAGCATCATTGTCACAGTTGGATATGGCATTATTATCTGCGCGATATAATCTGTTGATGACAGTCGAAACTATAAACAAGTTGAAATAAAAATGAAAATTAAATTCAAAATGAAACATTTATATGTATTGTTGGGCGTGCTGATGGCCGTTTGGATTGCATTTCGTGTTTATGTAATCAATTCTGAAATTCATCGTGTTGTATTTAATCCAATGCGAAATGATACAGAGCAGGGGTTAGCAGTTGAAAAAATAGTGCTGAATCAACAAACTGGGACATTGAAAGAACCACTGGTTGTAAAAAATAATCATTCATTTGTTTCTTGCACAAGAATTGATAAATTCAAAGTCGGTCAAGTTGTCGGTTCAGGTCGAATAATTTCTGTGAACGACAATATTGATTTGGATTCTGGAATGTGCATCGTAAAAACATCAGGCGTTGATGATGGTGCAAATTTTGCGGAAACAAAACGAACAGGATTTTTTATTCCGATTTATGCTGTGCATGATGGATCAATAATGATTGATGAAAACGGCGTTGCCGTGAAACGTTCAATATCAATGGTTGGTCAGGATTCAGAAAATGTCTATGTGACCGCAGGGTTACAAAATGGCGATACAGTTATACTTTCAGACGTGGCCGAGGGGGCAAAAATAAGATGATAAAATTCTTTGTAAAAAATCCTGTAACAACAGTTATGTTCGTTTTGCTTTGGGTAGTGTTGGGTATAGTTGCGTATCCAAAGATGAATGTAGAACGCACACCTGCCATTGATTTTCCAATGGTCACGGCCAGCTTTGTGTATCCTGGTGCATCACCTGACGAAGTTGAATCCCAAGTGATAAAAAAGACCGAAGACGCCGTATCACAGGTCGCCGGTGTCAAAAAGATTACTTCGCAATCTTTTGAAAATGGCGGATTTGTAATGGTTGAGTTTAATTTGGGTGTGAACGTTAATGACAAAGCATCCGAAGTTAAAACAAAAATAGAATCAATCGAAGACGATTTACCATCTGAATTAAAAAAACCGGTTGTTGAAAAATTAAATCCGTTACAGGAATCTGTTATGGACATAGCTTTGTCAGGTGCGAATACTCGCGATCTGGAATACTATGCTGATAATATTTTGAATCGTCAAATTACTTCAATTCCTGGTGTTGCATCAGTGTCAATATATGGCGGAGAAAAACGTGCCATACGGGTATTTTTGAATCCAGAACAAATGGCAGCGCGTGGTATGGCAATAAATGATGTTGTATCTGCTGTTGCATCACATAATTTGAATGTTCCATCGGGTAAATTGGAAATGGGTGAAAGTTCAAACATTGTTCGCTTTGTTGGTGAATTTAAATCAGTAAATGATATTGCTAATTTGCAAATAACAACCAAAGAAGGAACGGTATTAAAATTGCGTGATATTGCAAGTGTCGAA
>CAZNTZ010000032.1:0-6218 GCA_964576135.1 uncultured Muribaculaceae bacterium
CACGCATTGACATGAGTGAATTTATGGAGCCGCACAGTGTGTCGCGTCTTATTGGTGCACCTCCGGGGTATGTTGGTTATGATCGTGGTGGTGTTTTGACTGAATCTGTTCGCCGCCGCCCTTACCAAGTAATTTTGTTTGATGAAATTGAAAAAGCTCATCCAGATGTGTTTAACATTTTCCTGCAAATTTTGGATGATGGTCGATTGACTGATGGTCAGGGCCGCGTTGTTAATTTCACAAATACAATAATAATTATGACAAGTAATTTGGGTTCACAAGTGTTACTTAAAAATCCAAAAGACGAAGCAGGGGTTATGGCGATTGTTAATTCACATTTCAGGCCAGAATTTTTGAACAGAATTGATGAAATTGTGTTCTTTAATCCGCTTGAAAAATCGGTTATGTCGGGTATTGTAAAAATTCAGTTAAATGGACTTTCAAATCGTTTATCTGATCGTAATATCAAACTTAATATAAGTGACAAAGCAATAGAATGGTTGGCGGATCATGGTTATAATCCATCGTTTGGTGCACGTCCATTACGTCGGTTAATAATGACAGAACTAGAAGATAAAATCGCAGATATGATTTTGTCTGGCAAACTTGTTGATGGATCAACAGTTAATGTTGATGCCAAAGGCAAAGAACTTGTAATAACTTAATCGATAATTGATTATTTGCTTGTCATGACAAACTGAGCAGTCAATGGATCAGTGTCAATAATTTCTATTGTTAACTCATCTTTGCCACGGGTGAACGTTTGTAATTTGCGTTCGTCCGTGGTATTTTCCCACCCCAATTCTGCCAAAGCATCGCGATAAAAACGTTGAAATTGGCGACGCGATACAGCGTCACTTGTGACGGTTGTCTGAATAATTTTTCCATCTGGAATTGAATAAATAAAACCGTCATCTTCGACAACTATCGTTTTATCCATTTGTGGAATATCTTCAAAATTTGGTAACCAATCGCCAGCAATTGCCGGAAATGAGCAAAATACGCAACATAAAATTGGAATTATTATTCTCTTCATGATTTTAATTCTACACAAATAAAACTGCTTTTACAATTAGAAAAAATATGATAAAATGGCATAAAAGAGTGCAAGGGAGAATTTTATGAAAATTTCTGTATCGCTTATTGCTTTGTTGGTTACAGCTGGAATTGTTGCTGATGTTTCAGCGGTATATGCGCCACGTGGTCGACCAGGTTCAATCGCCGGTGCTGTGACAAGCCGTGGCAGTTCTGCAAATTCTGCACGTGCCACGACAAGTGCCACTACAAGTACTACGACAACAGAAACTACTGATGAAGTAGAAGATACAACAAAAGATGATAATACAGAGATTGAAACACTTGGTGTAACAATTGGTGTTGCACGCAAAGCTTGTAATTCAATTTATGCTGATGCAAATCAAGCGCTATTTAACGAAGAGACTTATGAATGTTCCATACCGGTTGTTGCACATAACTGGTCTGGTATAATTCAAAAAGATGATAAACCAGTGGTTGCTTATATTCCACTTGGTACTGCAATGAAATGTGACGCAGATTTATTCAGCGATCAAGTTAGTGCGTTGCGACGTAGCAGTCAATGGGTCGTTCCAGTAATGGTTGCCGGTGGTGCGGGTGTTGGCGCAGGTGTCGGGTATTTGATGGATAAATCCGCAGATAAAAAACTGGCTGCTACAAAAACAGAATTGGGTTTTTCTTCCGAAGAAACGGTTGACGAAAATACAGATAATAACAATAAAGCAAATAAATATACCTATAATGGTGTGACTTATGATCTGAATAATCCAGAAGATATTGAAAAAGCCCGTAAAGAGCTTGCCAAAGTTGATCTATCTTCTGAAATTAAATCTAATTTGCATAATTTAGCACAGTGTATGCGTGTGAATTTTAAAAATATGGTGTCGACATATGCGCCAGCTGGTAGCGATTTTACTACCAAATGGGGATTTTTTGTTATAACCGAAAATGGTGATTGTGATAAAAATGGTAAATTATTCACAAGTGGGGGATATAATCCAAACGGTGTTTGTTATTACAGATGGCCAAACCCAGATCCAAACTCAGGAAAAAATACTCCTATACCTGTTACGGGCGCATATGATGGTACATTTTCATATGATCAACATAGGTTGGATATATTAAGAGAGTTTACGCTATTGAATCGTCCAGATGCAATCAGTGAAAATGATTGGAAGGAAGTCGGGGATTTACAACAATTATTTAGTGATAGGTTACCATCAGCTAGTGATGCAACGTTCGAAGTCAAACAAGAAAATAAAACAGGCACTTTTGTAAAAATTAAATTGAAAAGTGGAAAATTTGGTGACATAGCGACTGGCAGTGAAACATGTTCTACTCCGGATAACGTCCTGACGGGTGAAGTTGGTGATACAAATAATCGGGAACTGGAAAGTTTCTATAACTTACAGGGTATGTTAACCGTTTTGATTAATAAAAAGGCAGACTCTGAATTGATTGTTAAATTGAATCAGGTAAATGGCGTTATTGAATCAAATAAAGTTCTGAATGTTTTGAATAAAAACTATGGAACCGAAGACAAAGGATTCTTTCAAAAGAATGTTGGCAAAGGATTATTGGTTGGTGCCGGGGTTGGTGCGGTTGGCGGACTGGGTTATTGGTTTGCCGAAGGTGCATCAGTGTTCTGTAATGTTGGCGGATTGGAACAGGTTAAACTGAATAAAACTTATTCAATTCCGACATTCCGTGATTACATAATAAATCATAATTATATGCCAATAGAATAATCTGAAATGATAAATAAAAACGGGGCGTTTGCCCCGTTTTTATTTATTGTAAAATTTGTTTTTGTAAATCAATAAGTCTTTCGCAACCCTTTGTTGCCAATGCCATTAATTCATTCATTTGTTCTGGGGCGAATGGATGTTGTTCACCGGTTGCTTGGATTTCAATAAATTTACCGTCGCCACTGATTACAAAATTAGCATCAAGTTCTGATTTAGAATCTTCTTCGTAATCAAAATCAAGTACAGGTTCGCCATTCCATATTCCCGCGCTGACTGCGGCTACATAATTTGAAATCGGATTTTCGTGGATTCTGCCATTCGCCATAAGATTACGTACCGCAAGTGTCAAAGCGATAAAACCACCAGTTATTGCGGCACAACGCGTGCCACCATCTGCTTGGATAACATCACAATCAATTGTAATTGTATTTTTACCAAGTTTATCCATATCAAAAACACTTCGCAGTGATCGTCCAATTAAACGAGTAATTTCTGCACTGCGATGGTCGCGCATAATCTGTTCACGCCCCTTACGGGTTGATACTGCTCGTGGCAACATTGAATATTCTGCTGTAACCCATCCACCTGTTAAATTCTGTTGGCGTTTCCAAAGTGGTTGGTTTCCATCAACCGAAGCAGTGCATATAACATGTGTGCCACCAATTTTGATAATACATGATCCTTCGGCCCACTTGTTTACATTGATTTCCATTTCAACAGGGCGCATTTGATCTGGTTTTCGCATTGATGGTCGCATCATTTATAAATCCTTTGTTTGTTTGATTATATGATCATGATTATAATTTGCAATAAAAATACTTTTGGTATGAAAAAATTAATATTTTATTGAAACTCTGTGATTAAAATCTAGTATTTAGGTGTTTTATATATTTTGACTTTGTGTAAAAATCGTTATAAGATACCAATACATAGGAAAAGGAATTTGCTATGGCGAGAAAAAATAAACCTTTGGAACCGGAACTATGCGGTAATATAAGACGGATTTTTTATTCAGCACTAGCAAGCAATTTTTTGAAAGAACAGATTGATAATAATATACCGAAAGAATTAAAGAAAATGTTTATATCAAAAAAGGCAGAAGAGAATTTCAAAAAGCGAGAAGTAATGTATACAAGCACAAATTCTGCAATGAAAAATTTAGTAATATCAGCAATATTTTCTTTATCCAGAGAGAATTAAACAAATGTCCCAAAAATCAAAAAGATTATTAAGAAGATTGATCTCGTTCGCGGGGCCAGTTTTTTTTGTTATTGCGATAGGTATGCTTTGGTGGCAACTGCGCAACTATTCATTTAATGAAATTACAACAGCTTTGTTGAATATTCCGTTTAGAAACCTTGTATGGGCTGCTTGTGCCGCATTTTTGGGTTATTTGGCGTTATCTTTCTATGATTATCTTGCTTTGCGTTATGTCGGGCAATCACACAAAGTATCTTGGTGGAAATGGATGCTTGCGGGTATAACCGGTTTTGCCATAAGTAATAATGCCGGGCATGCAGTTATATCAGGGGGGGCAATACGTTATCGTTTGTATACTCGTTGGCGTATAAGAGGGGCGGATATTGTAAAAATGTTGACATTTTCTGGTTTTACATACTTTCTTGGTTGTGCATCAATCGCCATAGTTGGGTATTTTATGGTTCCACATGAATATTTTCAGGGAACATCTGTTACAAATGTTGGTTTACATATACTTTTCACATTTTGTACTGCTGCATTAGGTGCGTATTTTGTAATGACAGTCTTATTTCGTAATAAAAAAATCCATATAGGTAGCTTAGATTTTAAAATTCCGAGCACATTCATAGCATTTGCCCAGACTTTGTTGGGTGCTGTGGATTCAATACTGGCGGGTTTAGTTTTGTATTTCGTTCTTGAACCTTCGATTTCGATACCTTTTTCAGAATTTATAGGGATATTTGTCATCGCTCAGACTGCCGGTGTATTTAGTCAGGTTCCAGGGGGGATAGGTGTATTTGAAAGTGTATTTTTATTAGCGTTACCATCTGACCAAAACAGAGCAACTTTGTTCGGTGCATTACTTGCCTTTCGTATAATATATTATGTACTACCATTGATTGGTGCAGGTGGACTGTTCTTTATTTACGAAAATTTGCTTAGATCTAAGATGAAACGTTGGCTGAGCGAGGCTAAACAAGCGGCAGCGGTACTGGCAGAAAAAGCCAAATCACACTTACCCGGCCATAGTAAATAGTAATCAATTAAGGTATAGGAAACTATGCCATTTTTTTATTTCCCTTGCGATTTGAACAATTCAATGCTAGACTTGGCACAGCAATATCAAAAACAGGTGAATTAGTGTTAAATTTCGTGCTAATTTTATCAATCTTTGCGCTGGTTGTCACTTTCGCGCGGTCCTTTGGCATGGCCAAAAGCCCACAGGGACGGGTTGATACTGGTTTTATGTTGCTTTACGACAAAGGATTAAATTATGGCAAAGAAAATATACGTGGACGCTGTCCACCCGGAAGAAACGCGGGTGGTGGTGGCGGATGGCAATCGTGTTTCTGATTTTGATGTAGAAACAACAACTAAACCCCAAATCAAAGGTAACATTTATCTAGCAAAAGTAATTCGTGTTGAACCGTCTCTGCAGGCGGCATTCGTGGATTATGGTTCTGGTAAAAATGGATTTTTACCTTTTTCAGAAATTAACCCAGAATATTACCAGGTGAACCCTGAACAGAAAAAGCGCCTTTTGGAACTGGCGCATGCTAACATTGTTGATGATGATACTGACCCAGATGACGAAGCAGATGAAGTTGCAGAGTATGATGATGTCAGTGCAGGCGAAGATAACAAAGAATTTATCAAACGTGCTCGGGAATTCAGAATACAAGATGTTGTAAAACCAAAGCAGATATTACTTATCCAAGGGGTAAAGGAAGAACGCGGTCAAAAAGGTGCCGCGATGACAACTTACCTGTCTTTGGCTGGTCGTTTTGCAGTTTTAATGCCAAATTCTCGTAAACGCAATTCATACGGAATTTCCAAAAAAATATCGGATCGGACAGAGCGTGCACGCTTGCGCGATATTCTTCATGCGCTTAAAATTCCACGCGGAATGACAGTTGTTCTGCGCACAGCGGCATTTGGTGCCGATGCAGCAGCAATTTCCAAAGATTATGAGTATTTGGTCAATTTATGGAACGATATTCGTAAAAAAACGCTCGAATCAACTGCTCCGGCAACAATTCACACCGAAGATTCATTGTTGCGCCGCGTTGTTCGCGATTTTATGACAGATCCAGAAGATATTTTAACGATCCAAGGTGAAGAAGCATATGAATCTGCGACCGAGCATTTTAAGCAACTCTATGGATTTGCACCAAAAAAACAAATTATAAAATATGACAATGCAGCTGTACCGTTATTGGTCAAGGCAGGTTTAGA
>CAZNTZ010000033.1:0-6129 GCA_964576135.1 uncultured Muribaculaceae bacterium
GACTCGAACCCCCGACCCTCTCGGTGTAAACGAGATGCTCTACCAACTGAGCTAAACATCCCAAAAGCGTGAAACAACTTTTACCATATTATTTTTACGTTATCCAGTAAATTATTGCGGTAATGGCATTCCGGCCGTTGCTTCACCCATAATTTTATCAATTGTTGTATCAGCCTTGGCTTTGGCATCATTGAATGCTGAAGTTATCATGGCTGTAACAGTATCCAAATCCTCTTTCAGTAAATCTGGATTTATTGTCAATTTCTGTAAATCATATTTACCGGTCATATCAACAATTACCAGACCGTTTCCCGCAATACCCTTGACCACCATTTTACCGAGTGTATCTTGGGCTGCGGAAACTTTGCCTTGTAATTCCTTGGCCTGTTTCATCAACGAATTGATGTCCATATCTGCCTCCGATTATTTTTTTTCTTCAGTACCTGTCTTTTGGTTGATTCCAACCATAGACATACGTGTTTTACCACGTTTATCGGCGCCGAGATATTTAACAAATACTTTGTCGCCTTCTTTGATTTTCGCATCTTCAATCGTTGCCAAGCGTTCGCCTGTGATTTCAGATATATGGACCATGGCTTCGAAATTACCCATAATTTTAACAAACAGACCAAATTCTTTCATACCTGTTACAACACCTGGATATATTTGGCCAATTTCTGGTTCAGCAACAATTGCTTTGATACGCGCAATTGTATCATCTGCTTGTTCCTTGCTGGTTGCCATAATTTTGATTGTGCCGTCATCAGACAGATCAATCTGGGTTCCAGTTTCACGTGTCAGTCCCTGAATAACGACGCCACCTTTTCCAATCACTTCACGAATTTTGTCTGAATTGATTTTCATTGTGTATGCTTGTGGTGCATATTCAGATACTGTTTTACGCGGTGCTTTGATTGCTTTGGTAATTTTACCAAGGATGTGAATACGACCATCTTTTGCTTGGGCAAGTGCTTGTTCCATAATTTCAAATGTAATGGATGTAATTTTAATATCCATCTGCAAAGCAGTGATACCTGATTCAGTACCAGTTACTTTGAAATCCATATCACCCAAATGATCTTCATCACCCAAAATATCAGTCAGAACTGCATATTTATCGCCTTCTTTGATCAAACCCATTGCAATACCTGCAACCGGCTTTTTCATTGGAACACCACCGTCCATCAATGCGAGTGTTGCACCGCAAGTCGTCGCCATTGACGAAGAACCGTTCGACTCCAAAATGTCAGATACAATACGAACGACATAATCAAATTCGCTGCGCGATGGCATCATTGGATGAATTGCACGCCATGCCAAATTCCCATGCCCAAGTTCACGGCGACCAGGTGATCTCAGCATTTTTGCTTCACCAACCGAATACCCAGGAAAGTTATAATTTAACATAAAATCTTGTTCTTCTGCACCATCCATTGATTCCAGTGGCAAAGCGTCCTTACCCCCACCCAGTGTCAGTGACACCAATGCTTGGGTTTCTCCGCGTGTGAATAATGCAGATCCATGTGCGCGTGGCATAACGCCCAGTTCTATTTCAATTGGACGCACTGTTTTATTATCACGACCATCAATACGTGGTTTGCCGTCCAAGATGTTGCCGCGCATAATGCGTGCGGTTATACCTTCGACAATTTCAGCCGCCCATGATTGCAAAGTGCTGGATGCAGTTTTGCTTTCTGGTAAAACCTCAGCTATACGGGCAATTGCCTTGGCCTTGATTTCAGCCAACGTATCCAAACGTGTCATTTTTTCAGCAATTCCAAGTGCAGATTCAATCGCGCCAGCAAATTGTTCAAAATCTTTTTCCATCTCGACATATTCAGAAGATTTTTCAACAACTGACCATTCTTGTTTACCAACTTTTTCTTTTAATTCGTTGATTGCTTTGATAACAGTCTGTTGCGCATCAAATCCAAATTTCACAGCGCCAAGTGTTGTTTTTTCATCTAATTCGCCGATTTCTGATTCAACCATCAAAACGCCATCTTTGGTTGCTGCAACGACCAAATCCATTTCGGAATCTTCGACATCTTTCTTTGATGGGTTCAAAAGATATTTACCATCTTTATACCCAACACGAGCGGCACCAATCGGTCCCTGAAATGGAATTCCCGATATAGCCAGCGCAGCAGAAGAAGCAATCACAGCCAAAATATCAGGTTGGTTTTTCTTGTCATAAGAAAAAACCTGGGCAATGATTTGAACTTTGTTTTTAAAGATTTCTGGGAATAATGGGCGAATCGGACGGTCAATCAAACGCGCAATCAATGTTTCAGATGTGCTTGGTTTTCCTTCGCGGCGATCGCGTGAACCTGGGATACGACCTGCAGAGGCAAATTTTTCTTGGTAATCAACTGTCAGTGGGAAAAAATCCTGGCCTTCGACCGCAGTCTTTTCACCAACCACGGTTGCCAAAACCATTGTACCACCCATAGTGGCCATGACTGAACCGGTTGCTTGTTTTGCATATCTGCCTGTTTCCAGATGCAGTGTTTCGTCGCCATATTTTATTTCAACCGCGACAGGGTTGTTTAACTGATGTTTTTCATCTTTACTAAATAAACCAAATAACATATTTTTTCCTTTGTTTTTTATTGTTATTATTAAAGCAAAGGAAAACTATTCGTCATTACATTCAGGTAAAAATGTAAAAATGAATAATCCGTTCCCTTGCAGCTGTTATTATACCGCTCAAACTTATGTTTGCAAATAAAAATCGGGCGATTGCCCGATTTTTATTTTCTAAGACCTAATTTCTTGATTAAATCTTCATATTCAGAAACACTGTTCTTTTTAATATAAGCCAGCAATTTCTTACGACGATTAACCAGCAACAACAATCCGCGTTTTGAATGTTCGTCTTTGTGGTTGGCTTTCATATGTTCGGTCAAATTACGAATACGTTCGGTCAAAACTGCAATTTGCGATGCAGCAGATCCACCGTTATCATTGTCCGAAGATTTATATTCTGCGATAAGTGCAGCTTTCTTTGTTTTTTCAATCGACATTTTTAATCCTTATATTATTCTTTTTGGTTTCAACAGATTATCTTCTATTACGCCTATTCCAATAAAATTATCAGAATAAACCCTTCGCAGTCCATCACCTTTGACAGGGACAAAACCGCCATGAATGAATAAATCCGACTGGGTTTTATCAAGACTTTGAACCAGAATGTCGTCCAGCACAAAATCAATCGGTTTCAGATATTCTGATACCGAACTTTCGCCATTATTATACAGATTTTCCATAAAATCAAGTCTTACCGAATCTTTTATGCTAAATCCGTTTGTCTGAATCCGCCTAATTGAATCACATGTCGCAACAGTCCCACAAATCTCAGCAATATCACGGGCCAGCGCGCGAACATATGTCCCAGCACCACATTTGACCCTAAATTTATTTGGGAATTCTATTATTTCTAATTCATAAATTTTTACTCTGCGGGCTGGAATATCGGCTGATTTTCCGGCACGTGCCAATTCATAGGCGCGCCGCCCATTGATATGAACCGCCGAATACATTGGTGGAACTTGGTCATATTCGCCGGTTAATTTTTTACATGCTGCTTGAATAATTTCGTTGGTCGGAACAAATTCATTTTTATTTATAACAGTCCCTGTAATATCGCCTGTATCAGTTTCTAACCCCCACTGGATGGAAAATTCATATTCTTTAATATCTTCTTTGATGTACGGAATAATTTTAGTCGCGTGGCCGACCGCAATTATCAATAACCCAGATGCCATTGGATCCAATGTTCCAACATGACCAAATTTTTTATTACCAAACATACTGGCGATTTTATAGCCAGCGGTTCGGCTGTTTATACCGGACGGTTTATCAAGCAATACAAATCCAGATTTTTTATTTTCCATTAAAACAAAGACATTTGTGTTTTTGGTTTTGGCTCCGCCACTTTACCATTACATTCAAGGTTATTCAGTATCTTTTCCGCTGATTCTAAAACTGAAACTGGCATTCCGGCCATTTTTGCCACATGAATTCCATATGAACGATTTGCAACACCTGGAACAACTTTGTGCATAAATATAACCTCGTTATTATGTTCTCGGATTTCCATTGTCATATTAACAAAGTGTGACTCATCAGTCATAAGACTGGTCAACTCGTGATAATGTGTCGCAAATAATGTTCGTGGCTGTAAATTATTCAAAAACTGTAAAATAGCCTGGGCAATTGCCATACCGTCATAAGTTGAAGTACCGCGGCCAACTTCGTCAAAAATAATGAAACTCTTGATTGTTGCCCGATTCAAAATGTTCGCAGTTTCTTGCATTTCGACCATAAAGGTTGATTGACCGGCTGCTAAATTATCAGATGCACCAACACGCGAAAATAGTTGATCGCAAATACCGATTGTCGCACGGGTGGCCGGAACAAAACTGCCAAGATGGGCAAGAACAACTATCAAAGCATTTTGTCGCAAATATGTTGATTTACCAGCCATATTAGGTCCGGTAAGTAATGCAATAACTTTGCCACCATTTATTAATTTGCAATCATTTTTAATAAATGTGTCACCACGACTTCGCATTATACTTTCGACAACTGGGTGGCGGCCACCTGTGATTTCAAATTTTGAATCTGCAATTATTTCTGGTCGGACCCAATCATATTCAGATGCAGAATTTGCGAGCGAAAGCCAAACATCGCAATCAGCAAGCAAATCAGCAGCAATCATTAATTCATCGGAAATTCCAACGATTTTTGAAATCAGATTTACAATAATTTCTTGTTCAATTCCATTTGCTTTATCAGATGCACCACGAATTTCATTATCCAATTCTATAAGACGTGACGTTGTAAATCGAACATTTTGAACCATTGTCTGACGATGAATAAAATTATCTGGCGCAGCAAATAATTTGTCTGCACGAGATGCAGGAACTTCTATATGATAACCCAAAATATTATTATATTTTATTTTCAGAGTACTTATATCGGTCGCAGAAATATATTCTGCCTGTAACGTCGCAACCAACTCTTTGGCACCATGTGCAAGCTTATTCATGTTATCAAGCGCAGAATCAAAACCAGGTTTTATAATTCCACCATCACGGAAAAATGCTGGTAAATTATCTGATAATGCACGGGTCAATTCATCATTTAGCCCATCAAATGTTTTAAGCCCCTTAAATCTTTCAGCCAAATTTTTATTAAGACGTAATCCACAAACCTTCAATCCCGGCAGTGAATCCAAAAATTCATGCACCGCCCTTAAATCGCGCGGACCGCCACGACCAGTACTAAGACGGGATAACGCTCTGCCTATGTCTGGTATTTTATAAAGTTCTGCCGCCAGATTATTTGCAACATCTTTGTTCAGCATTAAATGACCAATATGTTCTTGGCGAATCCTGATTTCTGATATATCACCGGAAAGTTCACGCAAAAAAGCCTGAAGTTTTCTTGCCCCAGCAGCTGTTTTTGTTTTATCAATTACATCCAACAATGATGCCCCACCGGCCAGAATCGGTGCGTCAATTTCAAGACTTTTCCAAGTTGCAGAATCAATCAAAAGACGCGCACCTGCACCTAATATTTTTGGTGTCCCGAAATTTATTTTTGTTCCGCGCTGGGTATTTTCCAAATATGAATAAAGTATATTTTCTGCTACGCTTTTACCTTCTTTGATTCGTACAGCCTTGTTATATACAGGGGTCGTATTAAAATTTTCACGGATTTTTTTTATTATTTCTAATTCGGCTGATTCTTCTGCATAAATAACTTCTGCTGGATTTAATCGGACAAGTTCATCAAAAACGTCTTTGTTTTTTCCAATAATCAGTTCACCGGTTGAAATATCGCAAGCAACAATTTCGGAACCATTGACCGCAGCCAACCAATTTGATTTTTTTGGTGTCAATAAATTATCATCAGTCAAAGTCCCAGGCGTTAAAACACGAACTATTTTTCGTTCTATTTGTTTATGACCACGTGCCTTTGCTTCTTCTGGTGTTTCCATTTGTTCACAAATTGCAACACTGCGACCTGCTTTGACCAGGCGTCCCATATAATTATCAGAAGCATGCCATGGCACACCGCACATTGGAATATCAACACCGCGTTCGTCTGTTCCGCGATGCG
>CAZNTZ010000034.1:0-6113 GCA_964576135.1 uncultured Muribaculaceae bacterium
TGTGCGAATACCCGCAACGACGTCTTCGCCCTGTGCATTGATTAAATATTCGCCATAGTATTTGTTTTCACCAGTTGCTGGATCGCGTGAAAAACAAACACCGGTTGCTGAATCTTCACCACTGTTTCCGAATACCATTGCCTGGACATTTACAGCGGTTCCCCAATCACCAGGAATGTTATTTAATTTGCGATAAGTAATTGCCTTTTTAGACATCCATGAACCAAAAACTGCGCCGATACCCAATTTTAATTGTTCCCATGGATCCTGGGGAACAACTTTGCCAATTTTTGCACCGATTGCTTTGAATTCTGAAACCAATTCTTTCAAATCATCCGCGGTCAATTCTGTATCTACTTTGTAACCTTTGGATTCTTTTTTGTGTTCCAAAGCATGTTCAAACAAATCAATATCAGCGCCCATAACAACGTCCGAAAACATCATTATAAAACGACGATATGAATCGTATGCAAATCTTTCATTACCGCTTATTTTCGCTAATGCCAGAACAGTTTGGTCATTTAATCCCAGATTCAAAACTGTATCCATCATACCTGGCATTGAAACACGTGCGCCGCTGCGCACAGAAACCAATAATGGATTTTCCATATCGGCAAATTTTTTGCCCATGATTTTTTCAATATGTGAGACACCCGCTGTAACTTGGTCCATTAAATCGTTTGGATAAGTATTATTGTTATCGTAATAATATTTGCAAACATCGGTTGTTACAGTAAATCCAGCAGGTACCGGCAGTCCAACCAGATTCATTTCGGCCAAATTGGCACCTTTGCCGCCCAACAGATTTTTCATATCTGCTTTGCCTTCGGCAATACCATTTCCAAAAGTATAAACCCATTTGTTTGACATAATTTCTCCTTTTATTAAAATTTGAACAAATCGCGAAAAGAATGCTAGGCCTTTTATTTTGCTATATCAAGTGTAAAAATCCTTGATTTTTGGCGTAATTTGCTGTATATTTTGAAATATGATGGGCACAAATTATATTTTCAAAGCTTCTTTGTGGCGGTAATCCGCCGTTATTTTCACACCTTGATTTTTTTATTAAATTTATACACAATCTATTAAATACAAAGGATTTTATTATGTCCAAAAAAGAAATTATTTTAACAGGTGACAGACCAACAGGTCCGTTACATATCGGTCATTTTGTTGGCAGTTTACGTCGTAGAGTTGACTTGCAGAATTCTGGAAAATATGAATCATTTATAATGATTGCAGATGCCCAGGCATTAACCGACAATTTTGATAATCCAGAACGTGTGCATGAAAATGTTTTACAAGTTGCGCTGGATTATTTAGCTGTGGGTTTAGATCCAGCAAAGTCAACATTGTTTATTCAATCGGAAATTTCTGAATTGACCGAGCTGGCTTTCTATTATCAAAATTTGGTGACGATTGCACGTCTGCAACGTAATCCGACTGTTAAAACAGAAATTGCGCAAAAAGAAAAATTCAGCGGTGGTGTTCCGGTCGGATTTTTTACTTATCCAATTTCCCAAGCAGCCGATATAACCGCTTTTAATGCAACCGTTGTTCCAGTTGGTGAAGATCAATTGCCAATGATTGAGCAAACCCAAGAAATAGTTCAAAAATTCAATAATGTTTATGGCGAAACATTGGTTATGCCACGCGCCATGGTTCCAGAAACCGCAGCAGAGGCACGTTTACCAGGAACAGATGGAAATGCAAAGATGGGTAAATCACTTGGCAATGCAATTTATCTGAAAGACAGCAGTGATGAAATTGCGGCCAAGATAAAAACAATGTTCACAGATCCAACACATTTGCGTGTCGAAGATCCGGGTCATACCGAAAATAATCCAGTGTTTATTTATTTATCAGTATTTGCAAAGCCAGAACATTTCGCTGCGTTTTTACCCGAATACAAAAACTATTCCGAACTGGCGGCGCATTACAAGCGTGGTGGTCTTGGTGATGTAAAAGTTAAAAAATTTCTGAATGATGTTATGCAAGAAACTTTGCGTCCAATACGTACACGTCGCGAAGAACTGGAAAAAGATCCACAGGCAGTTATGAACATTTTACGCGTTGGTACAGAATATGCACGACAAGTTGCAGCCGAAACACTCGCACGTGTAAAGTCATCAATGGGATTAAAATATTTTAACTAGGAATTACTGCAAATAGGCCAAGAAAAAATTCCGGCGCTGTCTGATGAAGACCCTGATGGTAAATAACAACTTGTCGAAGATGTATTTCCTGGGCCGCTGTTTGTTCCACCAGATGTTGGTAATCCAGTACTGGACGAAATGCTGCTACATGCAGTACATCCAGATGTACCGCTTGTTGGTGATCCATAGTATCCAGTATTGCAACGCCATGTTGTAGAAGCACCAGATGTGCATGTGCAATTTCCTGCGTTGAGAAACCCACCCACAGATCCCATTTGATACCCAGGTGCATAATCATACCAAGAACTGACCGATGTACATGAAGAATAATTTGAACAAGTTGTGCAACTTCCGCAAGTTCCACAAGAATTTGATGTATCAGCAACTCTGGCTGTATATAACTGACCATAAGAACAAGATGAAGCAGATGTTGGTGTGCCAGCGCAATCGTCGCAACATTCTCTGCACCAACAACCACCTTGATTTATATTTCTTGCTACGGTTCCAGTGGGGCATGTGAATCGGCAGGGACATAGCACTCTTCGTCGGGGCATGGTTCAGCGAAAGAAATGCTTGTTAATAAACAAATAAAACAAAAAGTAACAAGTTTTATTATAAAAAATTGTCTGTATGACATTTTTAATTTCGTATTTATTTGTTGTATAAATTTATATTATTAATTTTCTATAACAACAAATGCCGCAGAGTAATCACCCTGGTCAGTTATTGAAACATGAACCTTTGCTTCGTCGCCTGCAATAGTTTTTAATATTTTTTTTGCACCGCCAACAATGATTAATTCTGGTTTTCCATTATCTGCATGTGTAACGGATATATCTGCAAATGTGATGTCATCGCCGAATCCTGTACCAAGTGCTTTTACAAAAGCCTCACGAGCGGCCCAAAAATTTGCAAGATGGCGTTCGCTGTTTGCATTATAAGAATCCGCAAATTCTAATTCTTTCTTTGTAAATATACGTTGCTTCTTAAAAGCTGACCAATCAAGGAAACGTCCACATTCAACCAAATCTATTCCAACGCCAACAATCATTTGTTTTATCCTTTGGATTTGTTGTTCGCAATATAGCCGTATTAAAACGATTCGTGCAAGAATTTTTTTTAGAATTTTCCAAACATAAAATAATAAAATGAATTTAATCATTTTATTGTTGATTTTTCGATATTTTGGGTTTATAAACGTCAGACAGTTTTATTTTTATAATCACAGGAGGTCAAAAATGTTTGATCGTGAAAAGCTTGACTCCTTTACTTGGATAAATGTTGCAAATCCGGATCATGAAGATTTCGAAAGATTGTTGTCATATTATAAAATCGAAGAAGATACGATATCTGATATTTTAGATCCTGACGAACAATCACGCATTGAAAGCGAAGATAATTACAGAGTTATTATTGTCAGATTTCCGATAATGAATCGTGAAACTGATACTGCTTGGCATACAGAGCCTTTGTCGATAATTTATACCGATAAACGTGTTTTAACAATATCGCGCCGTCGTTGCGATGTGTTGGACAGAATAAAACCACGTGATAAAACATCGCGCGAAATCTTTATCTTGAATGTTCTTTGTTACATTGCGGAATCGTATTTGAAATCATTGAAAGAATTAAACCGCAAAGTTGTAGCTGCAAAAAAGAATTTACAGAAAAGAATTATTAAGAAAGATTTGCTTTCATTGCTCGAGATTGAAAACAGCTATACACTTTATATGTCTGGTTTGAAAGGCAACATGGGTGTAATAGAAAAATTGGATAAAATGCGCAGTTTTACCCGTGATGAAGATTGTGACGAATTACTTGAAGATGTTCGCATTGAACTTAACCAGGCAACAGAAGTTATAACGAGTTATAGTAAGATGCTGCAATCAATAAAGGAAACTTTTGAATCAGTAATTAATATGGATTCAAATACATATATTAATCGTCTTACTATTTTAAATACTATATTGATGATACCAACTATTATTGTTGGGTATTACGGCATGAATATTGCTTTGCCGTTTGCCCAAGAATCTGAAACTGCAGGTGTGATTTTCTTTAGTATAATTATTTTGCTGGTCGGTTATATATTTTATTTTATGTGGCAAAGAAATAGATCAAAATAAAACCACCCCAAACGACAGTTTAATTTCTGGTCGTGTGGTAATTAATTGCAGAGATTCCTATATTCCAATTTGCAAGAAAAGTTACAAGCTATAAATACAGTTGTGAATATACTTGAAAACAAGATTATAAATGGTACCTTATGCATATAAAGGATTATTTATGAAACGATCTTGTTTATATTCTGGTTCTTTTGACCCAATGACACTGGGGCATTGGAATATTGTTTGTGCGGCTATCGCACAGTATAAGAAAGTTTATATTGGGATTGGCACAAACCCGTCAAAGAAAGGTCTGTTTTTAACCGATGAACGGATTGAAATCATAAAAAATAACATCTCAGATTTCATAAATTCTTTTAAATATAAAGATTTGAATAAAAAAGATTTTTCTGATTTTGAAATAACTGCATATGAAAGATTGGTCAATAATCCAAATATTATAGAAATTGTTCCCTATAATGGCCTTACTATTGACATCGCTATCAAACTTGGGGTTGTTGATATAGTTCATGGCGAACGTAATTCCGCAGATTCAGAATATGAAAAAACTATTGAAACTATAAATAAAAATTTATTAACAGTTCGGAATAAAAATATTAACTTTGTTAACCTTACACCAATAAACCAATTAAATTTTAATCATATATCGTCATCAAATACTAAATACCTTTGTTCTGTTGGTGAATTTGTTGCGGTTGAAAATTATGTATCACACTACACTCATAATATTTTAATGGCTAAATATTTATATGATATTTTTAAACAAAGCTCTGTATTTTTTGGCATAACTGATGAAGAGAAAATAAAAAGTGAATATAATAATATAGTAAAGTCTTACTCAACGGATAGAACATATCATAACCTATCACATGTTGCGGCTTGTATTAATTATCTTAACATTTATAATAACATATCCGATAAATCTTTAAGTTCAAAAGATTTTAATAATCTGGTAATGGCGATATATTTTCATGATATAGTTCAAGGCAATAATGCAGAAAATTTATCCAAAGAAATAATGATAAAGTACTTAAATTATGGTGCTAAAAGAATTGCCAGTTTGATTGATGCAACAAAACATTCAGATTCATTAAAAGCGTCTAATTCATTCACAAAAAAATTGATGTCCGATTTGGATTTAAGTATACTTGGTGATAAATCAAGATATAATACATATTCTCAAAAAGTACGTCAAGAATATACACAGTACCAAGACAATGTATTTGCAAAAGGTAGATTGGGTGTTCTTGATAAATTATCGGCAAAAAAAACATTGTTTGAAACTAAATTTTTTAAAGATATGTTTGAAAATACAGCAAATAAAAATATGGCATTAGAAAAAACTTTCTGGCAGGAACAATTAAAAATTAAGTAGTTTCAAATTACTATAATTTTGGACAGCTGTGTTTGTTCAGCTTATACTGATTGCATTTATGGTATTGTTTTTTTCCTTCTGTTCTTATAAACAATCCCGAAACTTTGACACGAAAGTCACTGTGGGTACGATTGTTAATTACCGATATATTAATATTGTCTACATTCTACCCCGCTAATGATGGCAAAAAACAGCGTAAAAAAGAATGCAAAAATACAATCTTTTCCCGTCAACCAGTGACTTTGGAAAAAGGCCTAGATATAGATTGGTAGGGATTATCAGCATAATGGGCGTATTTGTGATGTATACCAGAATCATTATACAAAAAAATCCCGCGGATGTGCGGGATTTTTAATCGTTTTTCGGATTCACCAACCAAATTCTAAAATTCTGGTCGGGGCGACAAGAATCGAACTTGCGACCCCTTGCACCCCATGCAAGTACTCTACCAGGCTG
>CAZNTZ010000035.1:0-5087 GCA_964576135.1 uncultured Muribaculaceae bacterium
ATGCCGATATTCATTATTTTCATAAGTCACACCTCATATGATCGTTAAAAGATATACCACCAAAATAAGTCAGAACGTCCGCATTAAAATGATTTTCAAGTTCTGATAGGTGCTTAGCGTGATTCGCCATATAAATACTAACTTCCGAACCTAATTTTTTATGCAGTCGTTCAACGTCTCCACGCGTTATATCTAGCATTCTACGATTATGAAACTCGCGTAAATATAAACGCATAATAGATTGTTCCTGTAACTTAGTGGTTTCTTTATGTGTAGGATTAGAGTGACTAGGAACAAAGTAATTATCAAAGAATTCTTTTATTGTTACATCTTGGCGCATTTTACGCTTTTCATTATTTGGATTTTTACCATCATTAACTATTTTCATATTTGCCAACAATAATTCGCGTGCACTTTTCAGGTTTGTATTTGCGGCATCCCCTAGACGAACGTAAGTCACCCGTCCATTTATATTTTTCAAAAGATAATAAATTTTGCTAGTTTCACCAACGCGTATAACAAAGTTTTTTGTAGCCGTATCCCGAACAATATATCGCTTCCCTTTATCAGCAAATGGCAATGCTGTAATTGCAGCTTCAGTAAAGTTAAATTTCGTTTGCGCTGGTTGTGGCATTTCTTACCTCTATTTTTCCGTGGCTAATTTATTGTGGCTAATTTTTTATCTAGTTGGCTAACCTATGGCTAACTTTTATGATAAAAATTTACCACTACCTTATAAAGCATCGTAAAGGAAATAACCTCAGAAATCCAGCAAAAATATAAAGAAAAATAAAATTATATAAAACCGCAGAAAACATTAGGCCTATAAATTAGAAATCTGTTGCTCTATCCAGCTGATCTACGGGCGCATAAAACTAAAAATCAAATATTTGCGGTTTTACCGCAATCGTTTCGCGATTATATAATGATTTTCCTTATTTTTCAAATGTATTTTGTTTATCTTGATTTATTTGTCTTTTTTTGGTATAATCTGAATGCAAGGAACCGCCGATTTGGCGGATTTTTTTATTAATAATTTTCGCCCAAGTGGCGTAAGAAAATCAAAATTACAAAAGGATTTTACATGTCAAAAATACTGCAAGTGCGGCGCGGAACAACTGCTGCAAACGAAAACTTTACCGGGCTGCCCGGCGAAATTTCTATGGATACAGACACTGGAACTTTGCGCGTTCATAACGGACAAACAGTAGGTGGAATACCGCTTGCTCGGGCGGATATGGCCAACGTTAATACTGGTTCTTTTGCAAATTTTACACCTGATTCTGTCAGTGCCGCTGTGTGGAATACACTGTTTCGAGAACACAATTTGAAAACCAATATTTTTGGAATCAGCGACGCACGCCCAATAACCCAAAACATATATATTGAATACATTTTTGACACCCTGCCCGAAATTGATTTATCCCGCGCAGTGGCCGATGTCATACTTGTTTGTCAAACCCCAGTTGCCGGATACAGCGTCGGAGATTATGTATATGCATTTGGTATAGGCAATATTCCATGTCCCCGCCCAATTGCTTTCAAGTATGAATCAGGGGTCAAACTGAGACAATTTATTAACGGTGAATTAATATGGGTTATAAATAAAACAGACGGTACTCGTGTAAACATAACAACATCAGATTGGCGTATCATTTTCCGAATTTGGGGAAATGAATAACTGGTGTTGACTAACAACCGAAAACGGTGTTAAAATCGCGGAATCTGGGGGCAACAAATGTACATACTCGCACTGAACTGTGGTTCTTCTTCATTAAAATATCAAGTATTTGATGCTGATTCTAAAACTGTATCATTCAGCGGGGTTGTTGAAAAAATCGGATTGCCTGATTCATTTATTACACAAAAATTTCCAGATGGAACCAAGCAGCAAAAAATTACTGAAATAAAAAATCATTCAGAGGCTTTAAACCTGGCTATATTTATGCTGCGCGAGGCATCATTTGATATAACACAAATTGTTGCAGTTGGACACAGACTGGTTCATGGCGGGGAAAAATTCACACATTCAGTCGAAATTACAGATGAAATTTTAAGAACCGTAGAAAGCCTTTGTGATTTGGCACCACTGCATAATCCTGCAAATTTACTGGGTATTATCGCTGCACAACAATTGTTACCAAATGCGCGTCACGTTGCGGTTTTCGACACAAGTTTTCATCAGACAATGCCAACCTTTGCATACAGATATGCCGTTCCAAATGCGTGGTACACACAACTTGGTGTACGTCGTTATGGATTCCATGGTACCAGTCATTTATACGTTTCAAAGCGTGCCGCAAAAATGCTTGGGCGTCCAGCACGAGATTGTAATTTCATCAGCCTGCACATTGGCAGTGGGGCATCAGCATGCGCAATAAAGAAAGGCATTTCAGTTGATACATCAATGGGTTTAACACCGCTTTCGGGATTGACGATGGGTACACGTCCAGGTGATATTGACCCAGGTGCGATTTTATATGTTATGGAAAAATTAAATCTGAGCCCGGCGCAAATTCAGACGCATTTGAATAAGCAATCCGGATTATTGGGTTTAACCGACTGTTTTTCAGACAGACGCGACATTCGCGAAAACCAAGATACAAATCCTTCATGTCGTTTAGCAATCGAAGTCGAAGCAAATAACGTAAAAAAATATATTGGCGCATACGCCGCAGAACTTGGGCATGTTGATGCAATTATATTCACAGCAGGCGTTGGTGAAAATGATAAATATTTACGTGAAAAAATATGCACAGATTTAACAGATTTCGGAATCAAATTGGATATTGATAAAAACATAGTAACAGAAGGTCGATTTGGAATCGGTGACACAGAAATCAGCGCACCAGATTCAAAAATTAAAATATTTATGATTCCAACAAACGAAGAATTAGTATTGGTCGAAGATACAATTGCGATAATTAATGGAACATATAAACCAGACCATCTGGAAATGAATTATTCATTTGCATAATTTAATTTTCTGACTTTAATATATCCCCGGATTTTAGATATTCTGGGGATTTTTTTAACAATTTATCCATTGCCGATTTTGCATATTTTTTCGCCAGTTTATCATTATTATTCAAATTATAATATTCCGCCATTGCCCAATCTGATTTTCCGTTATTACCCTGTGCGCCATATGCACGCGCCAAGACATAATATGCTAATGGTGCCGGTTCAGTTAAAATTGCACGCTTTGCAAGTTCAATAGATTTATCAATATCCCCGTCTTTTTTTCGTTCCCCCAACACCAGTGCGAGCGCCGTTTGAATCTGAGATTTATTAGAATTTGTCGTTAATAAATCAATGGATTTGTCATAAGCAACAATACTGTCGTCATAATGCCCAAACTGATATTCAATATCACCCAACACTTCATAAAAATAAGGATTATTTGGCTTTCGCGTAACAAGTGTTAAAATTCCTGTCTTTGCCATTTCAAGATTTCCAATACGCATTGCAGCAATTGAACGCGCGTAAATTGCTTCATCAGTTTTGTTACTTTTTGGATACAAATTTGCCACACGATCAGCATTTTCAAGATACCCAACAAGTTTTGCGCGAACCAAGTTATAATTTTGATTTTTCTTTGTCGACACATTATTTTGTTTTATTGTTTTCAGTTTATTTTTAACATTTGTTAAACGCTCGTTGGTCAATGGGTGATTTGTTTTAAACGGTGATAACCTTTCTTCTGATTGCATATTTTGCATAATTTTCATTACATCAATAAAACCATAAGTTGGCAATTTTGCTTTGACTAATAAATCTATACCCATATCATCGGCGATACGTTCTTCGTCACGCGAAAATGAAAGCAGAGATTGTTGTGCTATACCCGTAGATCCAGCCAAAACACCAGCCCCAGCACCAGGGTTAGCAACCATCAAAGCAACCCCAAGGGCCTGCATAACAAGTGCTCTTTGCATTTCACTGCGCATGCGTGCGGATAATTGAACCATATGACCACCAATCATATGCCCCATTTCGTGCGCAATTACTGCTTGAAATGTATTTGGATTTTCTATGTGTGAAATCAACCCTGTATAAATATAAATATCTTCACCCCCAGCGGTAAAAGCGTTAAAATCATTATCCCCCAAAATATGAATTTTCATACGACCATTTGGAACACCAGCAGCACGTGCAAGCGGCGCTATTAGTTCGCCAAGCACTGCTTCGGTTTCTGTATCACGAATTTCCAAAGCAGCATTTGCAAAATTTGCAGCAAAAGAAATAACATTAAAAATAAAAAATACTTTTAAGAATTTCATGAATTCATTATCAATTATCAAAAATTATTTATCAATTAAAAAAACGCGCTTGATGCGCGTTTTTTTATCCAACTATTTTCTTCCACAAACTTTCCGGTTTTTTCGGTTGTTGTTTGTTACGACGACGACGCGGTGGCGCATTAGTAACAATTTTCTTTGCGTCAACGTGTTGCGGATTTTTCTTACGAATATCAGTACTTGGGCGTTTTGCCTGCAAAATTTCATCTGTATTATTTTGCTCTGGCTGAACGCGTTGAATTGAATACTGATCAATATTCAATAATGAATCATCCCCGACAATTACAATTTCAGTGTTGAATTCTTGCTCCATAGCGGCCAGTTCTGTACGCTTTTGATTCAGCAAATAAATAGCAACATCGCTTGGAACATTCATTATGATTTTCTGTGCTGATTTTGCCATCAATTTTTCTTGCAAATGACGGAACAAAATTACTGATGCAGTCTGGATACTTGGTACGATTCCGGCGCCCATGCAATGCGGACACTGAACATAAGAAGATTCCAAGAAAGATGAACGCAAACGTTGGCGCGATAACATCAGAACACCAAAGTTATTTATCTTTGCAACTTGGGTGCGGGCGCGGTCACGTTTCATAACATCTCGCATTTTTGCTTCTAATTTGCGATTATTGCGTTCTTCTTCCATATCAATAAAATCTATTGCAACAATTCCAGCCAAATCACGTAAACGTAATTGCAAAGCGATTTCTTCGGCTGCTTCCATATTTGTATTCAGAGCGGTTTGTTCAATATCTTTTTCTTTGATGGCATGTGAAGAGTTCA
>CAZNTZ010000036.1:0-4252 GCA_964576135.1 uncultured Muribaculaceae bacterium
TATTTCAATACTTGTATTTGATGAAAATGTTGGTATTGGAAATGGATTTTGCTTGCCTGCGGGACCGCTGCGCGAACCGCTGTGGTTGGGGGTCAGACGTTGTGACGCAATCGTTATTGTTCGTGACGAATGGTCACCGATGAATATGTCAGAAAAATTAAAAAGGTTTAACAAGCCGATATTCTTTGCAACCCGAAGTGTTCAAAACCCTGGCATTGTTGGTAAAGTGGTCGCGTTTGCAGGAATAGGTTATCCGAAAAAGTTTTTTGATTCTGTTAAAAATATGCCAAAGGTTAGATTGATAGAATCTGTATCTTTTCCAGATCATCACGAATATTCAAAATCTGATTTGGTAAAATTATTTCAGATTGCAAAGAAAAATGAAGCTGTGTTGATGTGCACAGAAAAAGATTGGGTAAAATTACCGACACCTGTGCGACGTAAGGTGCAGTTTTTACCAATGGAAGTTAAATTGCGCCAGGATTTTACCGGCTGGTTGGATAAAAGGATTTCAAAATGAAGACATTTTCAAAACCGGTCGAAATTTCAGGTGTTGGGGTTCATTCTGGAAAACCAGCAAAAATGCGAATTTTACCGTATGATAAACCAGGAATTTATTTTGTCAGAACAGATTTGAATTCTGGTTTAATACCGGCGCTTTATGATAATGTCTCAGAAACCAAGCTAAGAAATACAACAATTGGCAATGCGCCAAATATTGTTAAGACAATTGAACATATAATGTGTGCATTATATGTTTATGGAATCGACAGCGCAAAGATCGAAATTGACGGACCAGAAACACCAATTGTTGATGGTTCTGCCGCAAAATTCATAAATGAATTTGATAAAGCAGAAATAGTCGAAGTTGCTGGAAAATCAAAAAAGATAATAATAAAAAATAAAGTTACAGTAACCCAGAAAGATTTGAATGCAAAATTACCGGTGTTTTTACGTATAAAACTGGGATTGTTGAATTTAATATTTGGCAAAAAGCCAGATGGATTTGTAAGTATTGCCCCAGGAAAAGATGGGTTACAAGCAAATGCTACTTTGGTCTATTCAGATAAAATAATTGGTCGACAATCAGCAGAATTTTTTATGGATGATAAAAAATCAAGCAAGGATAGATTTGTTACTGAAATAGCACGTGCCCGCACATTTGGAAAATTTTCAGAATGGGAATGGTTGAAAAAACATGGCATGGGTCATGGATGCGATGCAACAAATGTTATAGCACTGAATGATGCAGGCGACGACGTTGTAAATCCAGAGCCATATAAATTATATTGGGCAAATGAATTTGTCAGACATAAATTAATAGATGTTTTTGGGGATATGTATACGTCTGGTGGCCGTATTATTGGTAAATTAGAATCTTACAAGGGCAGTCATGCGCTGAATAATTTATTGCTCAGAAAACTGTTCAGTGATCCAAAAAATTATGATATAATTGAATCATAATTCACGGGGTGTAAAAATGAAAAAAGTTATTATCGGATCGTTGTTGTTTGCTTTGACTGCTTGTGGCGGTCTGGTAGAGAATGAAAATGGCAGCGAAAATCTTGTAAAATTAAATGATGAACCAATCGGATGCACTTATTTATATAAATTAGAATCCGAAGTTTCTGTATACGACGCAGATGATGCGCAAAGATATTTAGAAAACAGAATCGCTGACCAAGTGCGTCGCGGAAATGCTTATTGGATAACATCGCAACGTACACGTCCGAACCAATGGGTTGTGTTTGGTCCGGAACGTGCATTCATTTTGGCTGCAAATGTTTATGAATGTCCAAATCTGATGAATGTTATTACTAAGAAAGATGTCGCAGAACGTGGCGAGTATTATGTTAATGACGGAAATAAATAATTATAAAACACCGGCTTTACGCCGGGTTTTTTAATACGAATAAAACAATGGCAAATAATACCATGCCAATAATAACACCGATTTTTAGACCGCTTATAAAATTAAAAAATTGCTTTTTTACCATGCGCGTATTTTATAAAAAATACCGTAAATTTTATATTGGTATTTTTTCCTGAATAACTTTATTAGGTTTGGATTCTGTGGTTGCGGTGAATTTGCTTTTTATGTTATAATACTCCTCATAAGGGAATGGGGATTGCAGCAACCACAAGTAATTACGTTATCGCATAAAAAATACGCCACAGGTTTATTTTGGCAACCTGTGGGTTCTGGTCATACCCCCAGGAATTATGCTTATATTTTATCAAAGCATATCAATGAAAGAGTATCATTGTTTGTTGAATATAGATCTATGGTCGGTCTTGGCAGTGGGCGTTTGGGTCATCGTACAGGTATGCCGTCGCTTGCGGCAGAGGTAATGGAAAGTTTTACAGAATACTCGTCCTTTTTGGCCGCGTTTTCCATAGGTGATGCTTTTTGGATAGTAGCCGCACGTAACGGAGTAATTGTTGCCGACAAGCTATTTTATAACGAAGAGTTAGCCAAATCTAATTTCGAAGAAATTATGAATATGACAGATTGGGCTGCTTTGATAGCTCCGGGGTCATGGGCAAAGCCAAGAGCTATTGAAACAAAGATCGAAGATATTGTTTTGCCTAATATTAAAAATGGTATGAAATCTATAAGTCATTTTGCTGGAAATGTTTTTACCTTTTTATTAGCTTTTGTGTTTTTGTTCGGTTTGTTTCAAACGTTTAAAACACCAATCATGAAGATAGTTGCGCCACAGAGACCAAAAATTGCAATGATGGATAGTAAACTTGCTGAGGAATATAAAAAACGTATGGAAGAAAAATCAGCAGAGCTTGATAAAGAATTTAATATAAAAAAGTCAGAACCAGTTCGTCTTGTTATGCCATATGACGATATGCCAGATTTTTCAGAGCACACAAAATTATGTTGGCAAGCAATTGGGTTCTTGATGCAGCCAATTCCTGGTTGGTCACAAACAGTTGTAAGTTGTGATGGTAATAAAGCAACTACAACATTAAAACGTGATTTTGGAACACTTTACGATTTTTACGAAGTTGGTGATAAATTAATGCCAGGTGTTGTAAGTGAAGAAATTTCCGATTCAGAAATAAAGCTGACCGTTGATTTACCAAAAATGACAAAAGTTTCATCTTTGTCAGAATTGGATGCAGATTCAGTTGCACGCGCAATTTATTCTTTGTTTCAACGTGCAAATATGGAAGTTGAAATTGACAAAGACTCTGAAGAAATTTCAGCCGGTAATTTATCGGCAAAGGTAAATTTTGTATTTGTTTCTGCAGAATCAAAATTGACACCACTTGAATTTATGAGCGTATTTTCCGATATGGAAGGCGTTTCAATTCAAAGTATAAAATGGGATAACGAAAAACGTGAATGGAACTATGAGGTGAGAATCTATGTTAAATAGAATAAAAAATAAAGAGCATAAAATACAGATAATATTATCTGTGCTCGCAGTTATGTTTTTTCAATTTTCAGCATTCGCAGAAGATGTAGCCCCCGATGATCAAGGTCAGGACGTTGGTGCCGAAGCGGTAAGCAATTATCAGGTAGATGGAACAATGTTTCAAAAGATAACAGATTTCGAGCAAGAAAAATTATTGATGCAAATGGATAAAGAGCGTGCACAATTAAGTCTTGATTTGGATAGATTAGCTGCCGAAAAAGTAAAATTGCAAATGGATCTGGATAATATGTCTGGTCGTGCACAAGAACAACAAGCAAAATTAGAACAAGAAAAGCAGTTATTAGAACAACAAAAACAAGATCTCGAAAAACAACGTGCAGAAATTGCTGCAAAGTCAGTTACATCAAATTCTGTAACATCAGATACTGATGTGGATAAAACATCAGATGAACAGCCGCAAATCCAACAAACAGAGTTATCAAAAAAATATAAACTTATTGAAATAATCGGTGCGGGTTCACAATTACAAGCAACCTTGGAAGATTTAGAAAATGGTCAGAAGAAGAAAGCGGTTGTTGGTAAAGAAATCGACGGTTATCAAATTAAATCAATATCACTTGATGATGGTATTTGGTTTGAAAAAGATGGCACGAAACAAATATTGAATATTGGAAAATAAAATTAAATGTATGACAGAAAAGATTTTTTATCTATTCCAAAAGGTCTTACAAACGCACAACAAAAAGATATTTTAGAATATCTGTTTGGTGGCGGAAACAGACTTTTGACAGCGCATTCTGGTGCATTAGAATTATCCCCGGATACCCAGAATTTATTGGCATATTTTTCAGGAATTG
>CAZNTZ010000037.1:0-4087 GCA_964576135.1 uncultured Muribaculaceae bacterium
AAAATCCATCCGCCAACTATGACAAAATCCATTCCCTTGCCACCAAGTTTGCGGCGAATTGCACCTTCGATTGCCAGAATCAAAAGATACCCCCCATCTAAAACTGGCAGTGGTAATAAATTAATAATCGCTAGGTTTATCGAAAGCAAAGCAATTATCGAAACCAGCGCAATAATTCCTGCTGCCATTGCTTTGCCAGAAATTTGAGCAATAGTTATAAAACTGCCAAGTTGTTTTGATGAACGTTCACCGGTAATTATTTGTTTTAATACAACAATCAATGTTTTTGATTGTGTATAAACTTCGCGTGCCCCAGCAATCGGTGCTTGCCACCAGATTGTGCGACGTAATTCTGTTTTGCGACCATCCGCAATCATTCCCCAACGTTGCGATGGGGCCAATTGCAATTGAACCAACTTGTCGCCACGAACAATTACAACATTTGCATCATGTCCACTGGCTAATTCTTTGGCTATTACTAATTCCCCCCAATTTGTAACTTTTTCACCATCAATCATTACAATTGTATCACCAGCGCGAACCCCCGCATCAAAGGCAACTGATTTTTGAATTACTTGACCAATTACCGGTAATTGCACTTGACGAGATTTTACAGTAAACATTGCCGTATAAATTGTCCATGCCAACAAGAAATTCATTACAACACCAGCCGCAATAATTATTGCCTGTTTCCAAGCGGGCGCAGATAAATAGTGCCCTTGTTTTTTATTTTTTGGTAACGCGCGATATTTTTCACGGTGAAACATATCTTCTTGACCATAAATAGAAACATAACCACCCAGTGGCAATAATGCTATTTTCCAAACTGTACCATGTTTATCTTTCCATTTAATAATCGCAGGTCCAAATCCGATAGAGAAAGTATCAACGCGAACGCGTGCCCAACGCGCGGCCAAAAAGTGACCCAATTCGTGCACAAATACCACTACACCCAAAACAATCAGTAATGCAATTATTGTATAAATCGTTCCCATAAATCCTTCCTTTTAATTTTCTTTATTATACTAATGTCATCAACCAAATAATTGGTAAAACATATATCCAACCATCAAATCGATCCATTAAACCACCATGACCTGGTAATATGTTTGAAAAATCTTTGATTCCCATTTTACGCTTTACCCAGCTGGCTGTTAAATCACCATATTGCGACAAAAGTGATACAGACATTCCGATCCACATCAATTGCGGAAAGAAAGCGTCAGAACCCAACAAACCATACATAACTGATGCAAATGTTCCACATAAAAATCCAGCAATTTGACCAGACCATGTTTTATTTGGTGATAAATTAGGCCACATTTTATCGCCACCAATCAATTTACCAAAAAACCATGCACCAATATCAGCAGATGATATAGTAAGTAAGGTAAGTAATAAAACCCATGGACGATCGCCCATAAAATATGCCGCAGTGATAAATAACAACGACCATAATGTAAACATTAAACCCATTGTTAACCTTGAAAAACGTTTTACTTTTTTACCTTTTGAATTTTTGAAAATTGCAGACAATAATTCAACAGACATACCAATTGCCAAAGCAACAGTAAGCCATCTGATAAGTGAAAGATGCAAAAAATAATCAGCAGCAACAAAGCCTGCACAAACTAGCAACATAAAAAAACTGGTTAAAATTCTTTTTAATGTGTTTTTCATTTTTTCTTACCTTTGCCACAATAATTTTTTTCAACACCACCGCCAAAGCGACGGTCACGACTGGAATATTCTTCCAAAATCTCTGACCAATGGTTTTTATTTTTCACAAATTCCGGCCAATGATACGGTGGAAAATAAAGTTCCGCGTATGCCAATTTCCACAACAAGAAATTTGATATTCTGCGTTCATTGCTGGTACGCACCATAAAATCAATTGGTAACAAATCGCCCGTATCCATAAATGATTCAAAAGATTCTTTGTCGGCAATTGGTTCGCCATTTTCGATTGCGTCATTTACAGCACGAACAATTTCATCTTGGCCACCGTAATTCAAAGCAAAAACAATTGTGCCATTTGTTCCCTCGGCTGTTTTTGATTCTAATTCATCACACAGTTTTGCAAGTTTTGCTGGTAACCTCTCGCGAGAGCCGATTACTCGGTAACGCAATTTTTTTTCAATCGCGTGCTTTAAATTTTTCTTTATTTCGATATAAAATAAATTCATTAAAAAATCTACTTCATCCTTTGAACGATCCCAATTTTCAGTAGAGAAAATAAAAAAAGTAAGCGTTTGAACACCGCGCGCTATGAACCAATCAGATAATTTTTCAAAATTCGCAATCCCAGCCTGATGACCCATAAGTGGCGGTAATCTGCGCTCTTTGGCCCAACGACGATTTCCATCACAAATAAATGCAATATGTTTTGGCACACTTGCCAATTCAATATTATGAGCCGCAGGCGTTTTCTTTAAAAACTTAAACATGCAAAATATCCTGTTCTTTTTGTTTGGAAATTTCGTCAATATTTTCGCTGCGTGCATCAAAAACTTTTTGCAAATCATCTGCAAATCGACGTTGATCGTCTTCGGAAATTTCTTTGTCTGTAACTGCTTTTTTAATTTTGCTCATTGCATCTTGGCGAATGTTACGTAATGCAACTTGCGCTTCTTCGGCATATTTTTTTGCAACTTTGACCAAATCTTTGCGACGTTCTTCGGTAAGCGGTGGCATATTCAATCGAATAACCCCACCTGCTGTCATAGGATTTAAACCAAGTCCAGAATCACGGATTGCTTTTTCAACTTTGGCGGCATTACTTATATCCCAAACCGATACAGTCAAAACCTGGGGTTCTGGTACGGATAATGTTGCCAACTGGTCAATTGGCATTTCTGTTCCGTATACTTCTGCACGAATACCGTCCAGCAAATGAACTGACGCGCGACCTGTACGCAAACCTGTATATTCGTTTTTCAAAACATCGATTGTTGACGCCGATTTTTGCTCTATATCGGCTTTTAGATTGGCATAATCCATTATAAATCTCCTTAGCTTGACAAAGGTTAGCAATACGGGTTAATAAAATCAAGTAATTGTGACTGTGAATAACATAAAAAAACATACCGCGAATTTCTCGCGGTATGTTTTTTATTAAATAATGGGGCGAATGACGGGGCTCGAACCCGCGACAACCGGTACCACAAACCAGTGCTCTACCAACTGAGCTACATCCGCCACGAAGCCAACAGAGCCTATCATTAAATTTTATGATTTTCAAGAAAAATTATTTTTATTTTTCCGAGTTATGCAACAACGCCATTGCCATATTTTTGCGTTTCCAATCTGCATTTTCATAAATTTTCCAATGATTTGCCAAATCGTCTAAATATTTTTTATATTTTTCCAAATATTCATATTCGGCAGCTGTGACAAAATCTTTGGCTTTGATCCATTTTTTCAAATTTTTTAATTGTCTTATAACTACTTCTTGTGAACCAGGATAATAAAATGCAAAATCTTTTTCTATTCCATCTGCATATGCGTACATTTCAGGATAACTGGGCATATGATTTCTAAATTCTGCCATCTGAATACCTGTTTTAAAACTCCCCATTTTATACGTCATTACATTTGTATATTTCTGCAATAAACCGTTACCAATTTTAATATCTTTACCAAAAACATTTACCCTGAGTGCATTTTTAAAATATACTTTCTTATTAGTTTTTGGGTCAATTGCACAGCACATAGAAAAATCCGACACCTTTAAATTCATAACATCATCAACCAATTCGTATGTTTCAAAATCGAATTTGTAAACATTGTTCAGTGAATATCTGATTCTTTCAAAGTCATGATCATATTCTTTTTCATTTGATTCATGAAGGTTAGAGTTTGAAAAACCAGCACCAACAATTACTACATTATCTTTGCTGCTCTTTCTTTCAGAAACTTCTAGTTTATAAAAATAATAATTCGGAGAATTAAATTCTGGTTTTGTTATAACTGACAAAATATCATATAAATGAGTCACCTTTGACATGAACATTCCTTTTGGATTCTTCTCTCTCGGAAAATCTCCCAAAAAAAAATGGTGGAGCTGATCGGACTCGAACCGACGACC
>CAZNTZ010000038.1:0-4013 GCA_964576135.1 uncultured Muribaculaceae bacterium
TTTGAATTGGTTCTTTGGTCAAAAGCTCGCGCGAGCGATCAAGATATGTCGCAAAGCCTTTTAAACCATCTTTGGAATGAAATTCACGCATCTTTTTATCGCTGTTTCGCAAATCTTCAAGAACTATTCTGACATTTGCATTTAGATATGATTGTTCACGAAGCCATGTTTCCAAAGTATCGAAATCAAATTCTGTGAATGTAAAAGTTGTCGGGGACGGCAAAAATGTAACTTCGGTCCCATGTCTATCCCCGCCTATTTCTTTGATTACAATTTCTGATTTTGGGGCGCCATCTGCAAAAGACATAAACGCTTCGCGACTGTCACGCCATACACGCACTTCGGCCCATGTAGAAAGTGCATTAACAACAGAAACGCCAACACCATGCAAACCGCCAGAAACTTTATAAGCACCGCTTGTTTCATTATCAAATTTTCCACCCGCATGCAGTTCGCACATTATAAGTTCTAACGCGCTGCGTCCTTCGGATTTATTAATATCAAATGGCATACCGCGACCGTTATCACGAATTGTTGCGGATCCATCAGGATTTAAAGATACATAAACTTCGGTTGCATAACCAGCCATTGCTTCGTCAATAGAGTTATTTACAACTTCGTAAATCATATGATGCAAACCGGACCCATCACCAACATCCCCAATATACATTCCGGGGCGTTTTTTTACCGCTTCGAGACCTTTTAAAACTTTGATTGAATCACCAGTATATGCGTTGTCGACTGCCATAATTTTTCCCTTTCTGAGTTATATTTTTTAGCCTAGAAAATATAGCAATTTATGCAGGATTTAGCAAGAAAAATATGATATAATCCAAGTATAAATCCAAGGAGTTTTTTATGAAATTTAAACTGCTTTATTATGGTGAATTATTGACCAATCCGAAAAAGAGAGCACAGCATATTTCTGAAATCAGAATGCAGTTTCATCCGCAGCTTAAAAAACTGGTGGAACACAGCCCTTGGAATAACCTGCAAAAATATATGATGCCAAATCCCTCAAAATCCCCTGTATCAACAAAACATATCGGTGGTATTGATTGGAACCCAATAATAACACCAAACTTACAATTATTAGCTGAACTTGATATACAATTGCTGCATCCGGAAATTGTCGGTGTTGCCCGATCAGATATAGATAATCGTATCAAAACATTACTTGACGCTTTGCGATGCCCACAAAATGATCACGAAGTTGGTGAAAATACACCAAAAGGTAATGGACCAATATACACACTTTTGGATGACGATCATTTAGTTACAAAACTATCAGTAAATACAAGCCACTTGCTTGGCTCTAAAATTTTTGCACCTTGTACAGATACCAGTTTAACATCTGCAGATGAAAAAGTATTTTTAATGATTGATGTAAATGTCCGTGTTGGCGAAGGTAATCTGGAAAATTTACCATTTATGGTTTGAAATAACCCGCTAATTGCGGGTTTTTTAATATATTTAACTCAACGCTGATGTAATTTGGTCTTGCATTTCAAATGTACCAAACACAACCCAACCAATTATTACAGACACGAGCAATATACCAACTGAATTCATAAAACTTGATAATTGTTCCATCTTACGAATTGATTCATCTAGATATCCGTTAGCAATTTTTGTAAGATTCACATCAAATTCATTCATATCTGCATATATTGATAAATCACCAATTATTTCATCATTTGGAAAATGTCTTTCTGTGTTTAATAAAGCCTTACCAAGATTGTCACCATTTGCAATAAATTTAGATGTCTTTTCTAATATATCACGTAAATATGGGTTCGAATTATCTGCAAGTATTTTCATTGCATTTGATAAACTCCCACCTGAACCTAGTATAGCCGCCAAAGACATCAACCAACCAACAGATACGGAAATTTTATATAAATTCCATGGTGGTAAAACATCAAACATTGAACGCAGTTTACCTGACCAATTAGCAAGTGAAAGCCATATAAACCCGACAGATATTAAAATTATTCCAGATATCCAAAGCCAATAATCATTAGAAAATTTTGCAAGCCATACTAAACTTGCTGCGACACCATGCCAAACAACTGTTTGACCCGCCGCTTCTTGCAAAGGCGGAACCAAATAAATTCCAACCATAATTATTATTGCAAATGTCATAATCAACAAAAATGATGGATATGCAAATGCGTTTAGGAATGCAGATTTTATTCGTGCATTACCCTCTCCGACACGAACAACATTTTCCAACGCATTCGATAATTTTGAAATATCACCCAGAGTTAACATCAACGTTTCATTTGTTGGAACCCAACCACTTGTAGCCTCTGATAATGTTTGACCTTGTTCAAGGTTTTCTTGCCATTTGCGCATCGCGATTGCAAAAGGTTCATTTGGCTTTTTGCCATCAAAAGATTCTATACGTTCAATCCGCCAAAGCGCATCCATTAATGTAAAATTATTTCTGAGTAATGAAGCTAGTTTTCTATAAATTGCAAAACGCTTGTCGTCATTCAGACGAAAATATATCTTAGAGTAAATAATATCAAGTTTTGTTGCCATTTATTATCAATATGTATTAGGTAAATCAAGTAATCCAACCCAACGTTCAAGTTCTTTCACACTGATAATTCCGCGCAGCATGAGTTCTGCTGCCGCTTCCTTTAATGTGCGCCCATCAAGCTCTTCAAGCCAATATTTTACAGCAGCATTTGTATCCCCAGAAAGGGCCAAACGTAAAAAATCACTGTTTGTAATTATAATTTCACCGGCCTTGATACGACCAAGTGTACCTTTTTGACCACAATATTGACAACCTGCACCATTCAAATATGTTTGATGCAAACCTGCTTCTCCAAATGCATCAAGTACACGTTTATATTCCGGAGTATCAGGATAATCAATAAGTTTTTTACGACAATATGGGCATACTTTTTTAAACAGACGCATTGATACTAAACCACGCATCATTGTTTCATCTTTTAATTTAAATGCTTCTACACCCATATCTAATAAACGTGTCAATGCTGCCATTGCGGAATTAGCATGCAAAGTTGTCCAAACATTATGTCCAGACAAAGCACCTTTAACAGTAAGTTGGGCCGCGGCAAGTGTCCGAATTTCGCCAACCATTATTGTATCAGGGTCGCTTCGTAATGCCGCCGCCAGCGCTTCGGTATATTTTTCTTCGCGGATTTCTTCGCTTGATGCATTAACCACTGGCATTTGGTGCGCACCAAAAATCTTTTGTTCTGCCGGATCTTCAACGGTAATCATATTTATTTCATAATCACGTTCTTTTAACATCAACGTCATGTTACGAACAAGTGTTGTTGTTTTTCCAGAACTTGTTGGTCCAGCTACTATCACAAGCCCCGTTGGGTAAGCGCGTAATCGCATCAATAATCTTTGTTCGTATTCACTGAATTCTTGCTCTGTTTTTAATCCTTCGGATGGGTTGTCATAAAGCAAACGCATTACAACATATCTGCTTCCAAATGCGATTGGGTTAAATTGCATACGAACACCCAAAATGCCATTTGGTAAATATAAATCTTTGGTTCCACGTAGCGGTGTTCGTCCATCTTTTTGGGCCGATTGATATTCATTTTGTGCATAGTTTGAACCAGATATATCTGCAGATGCAAACGCAGCACGCACAAAAGATTCACCCCATGCTGAATTATATTCCAAAACAGGACTCATCGATCCATCAAGACGAAAGTATATTGTTGTTTGGTCGGCAACTTCGATATGAATGTCTGAAACTTTCTGACTGGCTGCACGTGCTATGATATCAACAAAATCTTTCTGCATCTGATTATCATAATCTTGTCTGGTCTTTGAAATCGAACCCAAGACGCGTGCATCATAAGTTTTGTAAATGCCAGAAAGTAAACTTAAATCAGAATAAAAAGGTTCTTTACGCGGGTAATTACCTTTTTCAAGCAACTTTAAGAAGGCAATTACACGCCCATCAAATCTGTGTGTCCGAGATATAATTATCTCGCCACCTGAAAAATATGCCA
>CAZNTZ010000039.1:0-3892 GCA_964576135.1 uncultured Muribaculaceae bacterium
GACGATGTTTATGTAGAAGTCGTTCTTGAATGGACAACTGCATACAACGAAACATCACTTTGTTTTACAAATAATATTCCTAATAAAGAAGGTGGAACTCATTTGGCTGGATTCCGTGCAGGTCTTACACGTGCACTGAATAAATACATTGCTGAAAAGAATACAAAAAAAGATATTCAATTATCTGGTGAAGATTTTCGTGAAGGTTTAACAAATATTGTTTCTGTAAAAATTCCAGACCCAAAATTCGGATCTCAGACCAAAGATAAACTTGTATCGTCTGAAATAAGACCGATTGTTGAAAACGCAACATATGAATTACTGTATGAATATCTTGATGAACATCCGGCCGAAGGCAAATATATTATTGATAAAATATTAGAGGCTGCAACCGCACGCGAAGCCGCACGTAAGGCACGTGAATTATCACGTAAGAAGGGTGGATTTGATTTGGGTGGCCGTCCAGATAAGTTGGCTGCATGCAGCGAAAGAGATCCAGTAAAATGCGAATTGTTTATTGTAGAAGGAGATTCTGCTGGTGGTAGTGCGAAAATGGGTCGTGATAGAAAATTCCAAGCAATATTACCGCTGCGTGGAAAAATTCTGAATGTTGAACGTGTGCGTTTTGATAAAATGCTTGGCTCTGACACTATTGGACAGTTGATTACGACCATTGGTGCAGGTATTGGTGCAGATGATTTTGATATCGAAAAATTCCGTTATCACAAAATTATTATTATGACCGACGCGGACGTTGATGGATCACACATTCAAACATTATTGCTGACATTCTTTTATCGTCATATGCCACTCGCAATTGAACGTGGTTACATATATGTTGCAAAACCGCCGCTTTATCGTGTTTCACGCGGTAAACAACAAACTTACTTGCAGAATGAAAAAGAATTTGATGAATATTTAATGGATGTATTGGCTGGTGATGGAATGATAGAACTTGCTGATGGAACACAGATCGCGGGTGCAGATTTTAAACGTGTACTTACACTTTGTTTGAATGCAAAAAATATTTTATCACCTATGGTAAATATAATGCCACTAAGATTTGTAGAAGTACTTGCTCTGACAAACAGTATAACGGTAAACAGTTTAGATCCAAATGAACAAAACGAAAATTATGCACGTGCTGTAAAAATTTTGGACAGCCAAGAACATGAATCAGAACGTGGATGGCGTGTTTATTTTGATAATGGAATTGTTGTAGAACGAACATTACGAAGTGTTTTAGAAAAACATGTTTTACCAATAGACCGTCTTGATTCACCTGAATTTCGTGCATGGCACAGAATGGAAGGTCGAAATGAATTACTGAGTATGTTTAGTAAACCTATTAAGTTGACGGTTAAATCAAAAACACAAAAAGTTGATACAGCAATTGGTCTGTTGAATTACGCGTTTGAATATGCAAAACAAGGTCTTTCGTTACAACGTTACAAAGGTCTTGGTGAAATGAACGCAGAACAATTGTGGGAAACAACCATGGATCCAAATCACCGTACTCTTTTCCAGGTCAAGGTTACAGATGCAACCAAGGCTGATGAAGTATTTTCGATGTTGATGGGTGATGTTGTTGAACCACGTCGTGATTTTATTGTTGATAATGCTTTGAATGCAAATATTGACGCTTAGTGAGGATTATGTTTTCATCAAAATGGTTTTTTGATATAGAAAAAAAACTGCAAGACATGGGTCTGGATAGTGATCATAAACCTTTTGATGAAATTAAAAAAAGTATAGCTAACCCCCGGCCAGTTTCAGATACAGAATTTGCATCAATGTGCATTTATGTAATTCTGGCCGGGGGTTTTTCACAAAAAACAGCAAAAAGAATTCATCAGATAATAATGGATGAATTACAGTCGAAAGAATGCTGTTATAATGATTTGTTTTCTATATTTCATAATAAGAATAAAGTAAATGCGATTCTTAAAATATGGGAAAACAGCAAAAAATATCGCGATGAATATTATAATTTGAAAACTTTGGATGATAAGTTGATGTATCTGGCAAAATTACCACATATCGGGAAAATCACTGCAAATCATCTGGCACGTAATCTGGGTGAAGATATCGTAAAATATGACATATGGATTCAACGTTTGGGTGTATTTTTTTCAGGGCGTGATTTAAAAGAAAAAATAGATAATAAAAAATTGAATCCAGAAATTAAAAATGTATGTGACGAAATGTTTTTATATTTGGTCAAAGAAACCGGTCTGCCACGCGGATATATTGATGTTGTATTGTGGAAAGCATTACAAAACGGATTTATCAAAGTATGAATGTTAAAATCGAAGAATCTTGGAAAAAAGCTCTGGGCGCTGAATTTGACAAAGATTATTTCAAAAATCTGACGGATTTTGTGCGCGAAGAATATATGAAATGTCCGGTTTATCCAGCGCCATCAAATATATTTCGGGCATTTGATTTATGCCCAATTGACCAAGTCAAAGTTGTAATTATTGGTCAAGATCCGTATCACGAGCCTGGCCAGGCACATGGTTTGTGTTTTTCGGTTGAATCTGGAACCGCTCTGCCACCCAGTCTGATAAACATTTACAAAGAAATTGAAAATGACTTGGGGCATAAATCAATTACTAATGGCGATTTAACTAAATGGGCACAGCAGGGCGTTCTGTTATTAAATTCAGTTCTTTCTGTGCGCGCACATTCTGCTGCATCACATGCTGGACGCGGGTGGGAACAATTCACAGATGCAGCAATTCATGCCTTGTCACATTATAAAAATATTGTTTATATTTTATGGGGTTCTTATGCGCAGAAAAAAGCAGAATTTTTAAATACTTCGGAAAACCTGATTTTAAAATCAGTTCATCCATCCCCATTGTCAGCCAGTCGTGGATTTTTCGGAAACCATCAATTTTCACGCGCAAACGAATACTTGGCTGCGCATGGAAAAACACCGATTGAATGGTAATTTACAAAGTTCTGTAAACTTCTTTTTTAAAACTTTGCACGAATTCAAAGAAATTCTTAGCCACACCTGAATTTGTTTTTCCATTATAATATCTTGGACCTATTGTATGTTCATTTCCAATATTGCCACGATTTTCTGTCAATTTTGGTAAAACGTTTTGATAAAAATTTTCATCATACTCGCAAGAAATAGGTTCATCTAAATTTGTACCAAAATTCATTCCTTGAAACGCAGACTTATCCAATGTTTCACTGAAATCTTCTTGGAAAGACCATAATTTTGTAGTGTTTGGTATGATTCCTTCATCGCATTTTATATTTATGCGTTCCATTTTATTACCAACCCGCAAGTTATCGTAAATAGATCTGAAATTTCTGTCCGCAAATAAAACTGCATCACCAGTTGTATATGGACCATAACCGTTTAATTTTCTTAGTATTGAAAACATCTTACTTTCGGAATCCATAACGATATGAAATTTTGGTTTAAAATGATGTTCGCCAGAGTGTTTTTCGCAAAACTGCGACATTTGTGACGGAGATAACAATGTATCATTTTCGTTATATCCCCAAGGTGTATAAATCTTGGTTTTTCCCCAATCTGAACCCATTGAAAACTTTATTGCACTTGCAGATTGTTTTGCCGAAGGATCGGCACCAGGCGCGAGTATAACGGATGGAATAGGAAAATGATTTTTCTGCATAAATGCGGCAAGATAAAGGCATTTACAAAATTCAATATACTCATGACGATAATGCCATTCCCAAGAAGTTTTTCCATACCAATCCAAAGATGATTTCGGAGAGTTTACAACCAACAAATAACTTTTGCTTTCATAGAATTTCATATTACACGCTTTTGGGTTATTCTCTCTGCATGGCTCCCCAATTGTCGCTTTTTATGATGGTGCCCCAAGCAAGAATCGGACTTGCGTCT
>CAZNTZ010000040.1:0-3843 GCA_964576135.1 uncultured Muribaculaceae bacterium
GAAAATAAAATCTGGCGGGATTGACGGGGCTCGAACCCGCGACCTCCTGCGTGACAGGCAAGCGCTCTAACCAACTGAGCTACAACCCCCAGAGCCCGCGAATTCTAAACTATAAAAATATATAAATCAAGAATTTTTTATAGTTTGTTTGTATTTTCTTGCAATTGATTTATCTGGTTTCGAATATTCTTTATCGCCCAAAATGTCGGCCGCAATTAGTTTTGCTGGAGATTTCTTATATTTTATCCAAGTTTCCACTTTACCAGTTGTGCCAGCATATTGGCTGACTTCTAATGGAGAACCGTATCGCATAGCATACAATGACATACGCATATTTTTCATTACATTTGGTTGTTCCATCTTTTTAATTTCTTTCAATATATTTTTTGATGTACATTTTGATCCCAATAATTCTGGAAAAATTGTTTTGCGCATTAAAATATTTAACAATGTAACCCATTTTGTTTTAATAAAGAATCGCGCCAAAAATGTGGTTATTGGGTTCATTTTATAAACAATTATTGTTGGTGTGCACAATATTGCCAATTCAACGCTGACGGTACCTGATGCAGCAATGGCGATATATGTTTTTTGAAATGTTTTATACCTTTGTGATGCGGCAACAATTACCGGTTTAATTTTCCAATTTTTAATTTCATTTTCAATGTATTTTTTTGTTGTTTCAACAACTGGAATATAAAATTTTGAAATTTTTTCAATTGCTAATTTTTCAATCACATCTTTGAAAATCGGCAGTAATCTGCGGACTTCGCCCATTCTGGATCCGGGCAGAAAAGTAAATTGTTTTGATGTTCCTGGTTCCATATTTCTGTTTTCTGTTGGTAATGCATCAGCGATTGGATGACCAACAGAAATAGTTTCAAGACCATATTTTTCAAAGTAAGGTTTTTCAAAATCGAAAAAACAATAAAGTTTATCAAAAATATTTGCATATTTTTCTGCGCGTGACGCCCCCCAAGCCCAAACCTGGGGCGCAACGACATGATAAAATTTTGGTATAGAAACTGATTTAAAATCTTTAACTTTTTTTATAACACGTGTTGCGAAACTCGGACTGTCGATTGTCAGGACTATATCAGGTTGGAATTTTATAATTGCATTTACAGTATCACTTATTCTGCTGGTCAAAGTTTTTGCTTTGGCCAGAACTTCGAATAATCCCATGACTGCTAAATCAGAAATAGGGAATAATGATTTTAATCCAGCGCCACGCATATTCTCGCCGCCAACACCAGCAAATTGGGCATCTGGCAATTCGCGCATTATTTTTGCACCAAGTACATCACCGGACACTTCACCAGCAATAATAAAAATTTTTAATTTTTTCTTCAATTTACCCCAACGCCACGTTTACTGCGATTTTCAATAAAATCAATTGCGTCCATTGCATATTTATTGTTTGTAACTTCTTTGCGTACTTTTTTTATTCTTTCTGCAACAGAATCACCGTAATCCTGGTTATTCATTGCCGCATAGACAGTATGTATTGCATGTAAATCATCGTTGTTAAGACCGTGTCGCATCAAACCAACACGATTGATAGTTCTATATTTTGCAGGTAATCCATCATAAATTGCATATGGCATTATGTCTGTTCCTGCACCTGACATTCCACCCAAAAATGCGTTTTTACCAACACGAACAAATTGATGTACTGCTGATGCTGCGGATATAATTACATTGTCTTCGATTTCGACGTGACCGCCCAACATTGAAGAATTTGACATAACAACATTATTACCAATTTTACAATCGTGACCGATATGTGCATGAATCATGATTTGGCAATCATCACCAACTTCGGTACCGTTACTTGCAGGTGTGCCTTGGTTTATAGTTACATATTCACGAATCTTACAGCGTTTTCCAATGCGAACACCAGTCATAGATTCTTCTTCTTGGTATTTTCTGTCTTGTCCCATTGCGCCAATAACAGCAAATGGAAATATAACAGAGTCATCACCAATAGATGTTTCATTTTCAATAACAACATGTGAAATAAGTTTAACACGTTCACCAAGCATAGCGCGTGGACCGACAACACAAAATGGTCCGATTTCACAATCGATACCTATCTTGGCTCCTTCGTGAACAATAGCAGTTGGATGAATTGCCATATAAAATTCCTTTGATTTGGCGGGTATTATAAAGTATGTATCGCCAAAACGGAATTCAATTTACGTAACAAATTATAACAATGATTTGATTGTTGTAATAAATTTTTGCGGCGTGTTTATTTTCCATAAAACAATAGCAATACAAACAAACAAAGGAACGTTTATTATAATTCCAAATATTCCAATAATTAAGTTCCAAAGTCCTGTTTCTGTGTTCTTAAGATTTGAATTTTCTGGTAAATGACGAACAGAAATAAATGCTGAGAATAAAGATGTTGCAAAGAATAAGCCCAGCGCAAGAGCGGATTCTGTGAAGACAAACAGTAATATTGTAATTATTTGAAATAGTCGAGAAATTAACATTATCTTTTTATAATATCCCACAGAAAGTTTTCCGCGCGGCTTAAACCAATGAGTAATAAAATACAAACTTGCAATTTTAAAGAACAAAGCCAGAGCAAATATATGCGTAATTGTTAATTGTCCCATTTGACCGAATCTAAAAAATTCTGGCTGCATTGCTACTGCGAAAGTAATAACTGTGACCAACGAAGCAATAACAAAAATCGAATCGTATTCTTGTTTTTTCATTTTATTCATTGCAAGTCCGCTTAGAATACCAATTCCAGAAGCCACAGCGTTTAATGCAAATCCCATCCATGTTGGTTCACCGGTAAGTCCGGTCAGTATAATTACTGACAGCGGGAGTATCCACCGATTACGTTTTTGCCATTTTTCATTTTTTACAAATGATTTTAATTCAAGTTTTGCAACTCTGCGTGTAATAAAAGTTGTACAAACAAATATAACAAGTGCTGATAAAACTGGAACCCACGATTGATCGCGCAATACACCGAAAGCACCATGTGATAATATCCAAATAGTTATCGCAGAAATAATTACTATTGATATATTTTCCCGACGTTTTGATTCGTTTGGCATGAATCTGGCAACGATTTCATTGCCCATTATCCAAAATATAGCAAAAATTGGCAAAGCCAAAACGGCTGACCAGAAAAAGTCTGGGCCAAACAGAGCCATATTATTAAAACTGCTGATGGCTGATTGAACAACTGTTGATTCTTCTAGCATAAAACTCTACCTTTGATTTTTTATAATTTTAGCTATATTATAGCCAGCAATGAAACAAAAACAAGATATTTTCACAGTGCTTGGCGGAAGGGTGCGTATGTATAACGGTGATTATAATGTCACGAGTGACGCAATATGGTTGGCGGCCAGTGTCAATTCATCAGGAAAAACAGTTCTTGATGTCGGGGTTGGTACTGGTGGGGTGTCACTTGCTTTGTTGTCGCGAATATCAGATTTACAAGTTACAGGAGTTGATTCTTCTGAAAAGATGCTGGCAGAATGTTCAAGAAATACAGAATTGAATAGCAGAAAGCTGGATTTAGTCAAAGCAGATGTTCTGAAATGGAAAACAAACAAGACTTTTGATATTGTTGTTACAAATCCTCCTTATTTCAAAGGTACCGCAAGGCTTGGTCAGGTCGATACACATCATAATACTGATCTTTATAAATGGGCGTCTGCATGTTTGCGCAGGGTGCGTCCCAGGGGGTATATTTATATGATCCTAGATTCAGGTGCGATAGGCGAAGTAATTAGTGCTCTGACTAATGGAAAAGCGGGCGGTTTAGAAATAACGCCACTGATAGGGGGTGATAAAAGTGCTGAACGAGTA
>CAZNTZ010000041.1:0-3799 GCA_964576135.1 uncultured Muribaculaceae bacterium
TAATATAATACGCGGCATTGGGTGCGTAGCTCAGCTGGTAGAGCAACTGACTCTTAATCAGTGGGTCAAGGGTTCGAGTCCCTTCGCGCCCACCAAAAATTAATAAAATCTTCGTAACCAATTTATTTAGCGCTATACAGAACAGATGTTGAAAAAAATATCAAAATCTCATTTATTTAATTTTGGGGCGATTATGTTGATTGCTCCCCACTTATTTTGTTGTGTTTTACCGGCAGTATCTGCAATTTTGGGTTTAGTTGCACCAGTTGGACACAGTGGATTTCATTTAATACCACACCGTTTTATGCCTATTATTTTCATATTTTCTGGTGTGTTTATTTTAATTTCTGCGTCAATTTTATTTACAAAGAAATGCCCATGCGAATGCAGTGAATGTTCAAATGAACATAAAAACCATTTATGGCAAAAAATCTTTCTCGGGGTGTCAACCCTGCTTTATATAATCGGATTTATTGTTTACATTTTTGAATAATTAATTATACAATTGATGCAAACACACTTTTTATATTTGCGCGGGATTTCTGTAATTCCGCAAATTCTGTTAAACTTATTTTAGGTTGCAGTACATCAATTATACCGGATGCACCAACAATAGCAGGCATCGATACAGCAATATTTTTATCAACAATACTGACTGTTAAAATTTTATTCTCGTCATTTATAATTGCACAAACCAATTGCGCTGTGGCAGCTGCAATTCCATCCCATGTTGCGCCACGTCCACGAATAATTTCATCTGCCGCATTTTTCACCCTGTATTCAATAGTTTTGCGTGCAGCAGCAGACAGGATATTCTTAGTTTGCTTTGAAAATTCATCTAATGTTAAACCACCGATTGTTACGCTTGACCAATTTACCACCCCACCCGTTCCATGCGCACCTAAAACATGTGCAGTTATTGATTCAGGGGATATATTAAATTTATTTGCTAAAATCATTTTGAAACGCGCACTGTCCAACATTGTTCCAGTTCCAATAACGCGCGATTCCGGTAATCCAGATATCTTACGCACCAACATAGTAATAACATCTAATGGGTTTGTGACAACGATTAAAATTACTTTCTTGGTGTCAACATTGCGAATCAATTTTGGTATTATATCACGCATAACAGACGCATTTGTTCCAACCAAATCTTCGCGTGACTGACCAGGTTTTTGATTTGCACCAGCCGCAATAATTACAATAGAACAATCCTTAAAACCACGATAATCTGATAACGCAGAAATTTTTACATTAAAACCAAACATCGCAGCATTACCAAGATCTTCGGCGGCAGCGGCGGCACGCAAATTATCTTTATCAAACAATACTATTTCGTTAACTAAACCTGTATTATGTACTGCGGTTGCAACTGCGGAACCAACAGAACCCAAACCGATTATTCCAATCTTCATGGCGTTCTCCATTTTGTACAATTATATCATAAAAATATATTTTAAGCAGGAATTTTAATTCCAATTTTCCAAAGAAAAATCAGAAAATACGCATAAATCTTCTTGCGAAACATGCGCATATTTTCATAAAAACTGGCGTGCATATTTTCGCTCAAAAATGGATCGTATTCGAAAATCTCCCAATCGCGAATACGTCGCAAATTCGGGGAAATTATCATTTTATTTTTATATTCTGATAAAAACGCAGCTAACCTTCCAAAACCACCGCACGATAAAATAAAATTCTGGCAATTTTTCATCAATTCCAATTCAAATTCACCATGCAAACTGTCATTTATATTAACAAATTCATATTTTGCATCTGCAAAATTTATATTCTGTTTTACCCAATCAAAATCTTGGGAAAATATAAAGAAATGAGCATCTGGCACGCTTGAAATAATTTTCGAAATCGAATTATTTATATATTTTGCTGATACCGCGCCCATTGATCCATTTTTCTTGATACGACCAATAAAATCTGTTCTGCGAATATGAACACAAACAGAATTTACCGCGCGAATCTTTTCAATCATTTTTGTATTTGCTTTGTCCAACGGAATCATCAGCTTCATAGCATTTCTTATGTCTGCGGCGTATGGCATTGAATCACTCATTTGCCCAGACATTTTTTCAATAACATGTTTTGCACACGAATCTGAATTTATAATTTCAAAATTTATAACTGATGAAATATTGAATTTATCAAGTTTATATCCGCCCCACTTTTGTTCTGCGGCACCTGAATTAAAATAAATTTTCTTACCTTGTGCGCGACCAGATTTACAAAAATCAATCGCATAGGCCAGATAACGAACTTGGTCAGCTAATCCACCAGAAAAATTAAAAACGACCCCGTCCGCCTGGTTCAAAGCCATACAAACAGAGCCGTTATTTAATTTCTTACTGTCCATTTTTTTATCAATACGATTTTGCAACAAACACGAATGAAGGATCGGATTCATCCAAACATCTGCGCGATATTTTATATTCAGACATCAGTTCATCAAATTTTTCTGATTTTGTCTGTTCATACTTTAATCTGAAAAATCCAATCTTACCCGCTGATAAATTAGAAGCCAATTCATCAATACTTGCAACATTTGTTATCATTATTTTGTTACGTTCAATAACACGTTCCAACATATCTGATTGAATCTGTTTCAATAAATTTGAAACGGTCAAATTCAATTCTGAAACATTCACTGTTTGTTTGCTGGTCTTTCCAATGTCACGACGGGTAATCGTTGCCGTATTATTTGTCGCCTCTGCGGCACCAACTTCGATACGTAACGGCGCGCCACGTTTAATCCATTTCCACATTTTATCTGCGCTGCGTGCATCAGAATCATCAACAAAAACACGAACGCCAGATTCATGCAAACTATCGCCAATTTTATTTGCATATTCGTTCTGATCAGCCAAAATTGGAATTATAACTACTTGATATGGCGCAATCATTGGTGGTAATACCAAACCATCGTCATCGCCGTGCGTCATAATAACACTGCCGATCATTCTGCTGGTTGTTCCCCAACTGGTCGTATATGCATATTGCAATTTTCCATCTGCACCCAAGAACTTTATTTCAAATGATTTTGAAAAATGCTGTCCTAAATCGTGCGATGTTCCAACTTGCAAAGCCTTACCATCTTGCATTATCTGTTCACGAGTATATGTGTGATCTGCACCTGCAAAACGTTCTTCGGGGGTTTTTTCACCAACAACGGAATCAATTGCCAAAGTGTCACGCATAAATTCTGTATAAATTTTATGCATTTTTTGCGCATCAGCTTGGGCTTCTTCTTTGCTTGCAAACACATTATGACCTTCTTGCCAGAAAAATTCGCGCGTGCGCAGGAAAATACGTGGACGCATTTCCCAACGAAATACACTTGTCCACTGATTCAATTTCATTGGTAAATCACGATAAGATTGAACCCAACGAGACATTGCTTCGCCGATAATAGTTTCAGATGTAGGACGTAAAATATAAGGATCCGTCAATTTTGATTCTGGATCTGGCTGTAATTTTCCATCAATCATTTTTAATCTGTGATGGGTAACTACGGCGCATTCTTTGGCAAAACCTTCTACGTGTTCCGCTTCTTTGTTAAAAAACTCTATGGGAATCAAAGTTGGAAATTGAACATTTTGAACGCCGACTGATTTAATGCGTTTATCTAATTCGTCGCGCATCAATTCCCAAATTGCCCATCCATAGGGTTTTACAGTCATACTGCCAGCAGAAGTTGAATTTTCAGCCAAATCTGCGGCTGTGATTAAGTTTTGATACCACTGGCTGAAATCTTCAGCCCTGGTTGGTGTTATTGCTGTTTTTG
>CAZNTZ010000042.1:0-3240 GCA_964576135.1 uncultured Muribaculaceae bacterium
TGAAAGGAAAAGCGTGTATTCTGATTGGCTTTAATTCGCGGATTAAATCACATGTTTGTTCAAATAATTCTGGTGACTCACCCGGGAAACCCAAAATTAAATCCCACGAAAAACTGACTTTGGAACTTTTTGTCATAATTTTTCTGACTGTTTCAGATTTATGTCTGCGCGCCATTTTGCCCAGAATTTCGTCATTTCCGGATTGCATAGATAAATGCAGGTGCGGCATCATACGCGGATTTTTTTCAATCAAATCAATAATTTTTGACAATTGGGGTGATGCCGGATCCATTGACGATAACCTGAGCCTTTGGATTTCAGGCACATCAGCCAATAATTTTTCGCACAATTCAGAAATCTCAAAATTTGTTTTATAACTTGCAATATCAACACCGGTTAAAACAATTTCAAAAAATCCATTGGCAACAGCGTTACGAACGTCTTTCAAAATTTCATCATATGAAAAAGAAATTGATGGGCCACGCAAAATTCTTGTAATGCAATAAGTACAAGCATTATTACACCCATTTTGAATTTGAATAAATGCTTTGGACAGATTGTCAAAACTTGGTGCTGGGGCATCAAAAACGGTCACTTCTGGCAAATACGCATTAATATTTAATTTATCTTTATTTGATACTACTGCGGCAACCCCGTTTATTTTGGAAAAAGTTTCTGGCGATTCAGTTGCGGCACATCCAGTAACGAAAATAGGGGTTCCAGGATTTTCTCGTGCCAGTTTTCTGATGGATTGCCCAGATTGTCTCATTGCTTCGGCAGTTACACTGCAAGTATTTAATATAATTGCATGCCCAATTCCGGCATGTGCCAAGAACGCACGGATTTTTTCCGCTTCTAACATGTTAAGGCGACATCCCATCGCTAAAATTTCTATATTTTTTTCTTGCATTTCGTGGTCTGGTGGTGCATTATAGCGGGGCTAGAAATTGAAATCAAAGATTTTCTTTATACGTAAAATTTAAGGGGTTTAACATGGCACGTACAACAAATTCAGACGCATTAGCGTATGTAAGCAGCAGATATGAACTCGGTATGCTCAGCAGCCAGCGCGTTCGCGATTTGAATGGTGGGGCAGAACCTGTTGTGACAATTGGTCATGATAAACCAACAGTTACTGCATTGCGTGAAATTGCTTCTGGAAAATTGGATATTAATAATTTGCGCCGTGAATTTGTTCAGTCTTACAAATCAGCGCCAAGCACAGCCGAAGCCGAAGTATCGGTCGAATCTGTGTCCGAAGATCCATTGTTGCGTGAAATTGACGAAGAATTGCAAAGTGCCCAGATAGAACCAGTACCATTGGTGGCCGAAACCGCAGAAGAAGTTGTTGAAGACGAAGCGACCGAAGAAAAATAATAAATTGTGGAGACGTCGCATAGCGGTCTAGTGCGCTTGCTTGGAAAGCAAGTGTGGGGGCAACTCCACCAAGGGTTCGAATCCCTTCGTCTCCGCCAGAACAAGTCATTGTAATTACTTAATTTTTTAATAAAAACAATGACCCAATTTAATCCCCGAACTTCGGGGATTTTTTATTTAATTTCCCCAAACTTTACCACTGTATAGGTTTTATCACCCGTTTATATCGCTTTTTATACCATGTTCTATACAATTGCCTTTTTCGGCGTGGTAATAATTGAGTTAAATGTCATATTTAAATCCGCCTCGGCTCCATAACCACATCGGTGTATGAATATCTATTGGGGATAGATTGGTATCGAATAAAAGCACTTTCCAACGCTCTGCTAATTCATCTCTAATATTTGCATTTTGGGCTTCTGTGTTATTTATCAATCCAAGTTTAACGCTGGATTGAATGACGTGAGTATCTGGTGCAACTGTGATAAATTCGCGATTTTTGAATTTTGCATTCGTGTATTGTTCTATAACATATAACCAATAATTCAAAATTTTTGACCCGCCTAAATACGGAAAATCTTTTTTATGTGTCAAAATATAGTTTTTAATTTTCTCAACATCATAATTATTGTTTATAAAAAGATTTTTAATATCACCATCAAAATCACGTATTATTGTGTTTGATATAGTTTTCCAAATTTCAATATGCTTGTTTGGTTGTAATGCAACTTTGTATTTTAATAATTTTGCACGCAAGGCATCATCGGACATTTCAATAACCTGCGTCAGATTAAAAATATCTTTGGTGTCATTGTCGCTGTATGATTTGTTTGCTCCTTCCCAAAGTTTGTATGAATTACGTTGATAATTCAAAGCCATCGGAAGTGTAAAATATATATAATTGTCTGATGAGGATTTATTTAGTCCTAGATTTTCGTCTTCAGGCATAATTTCACCACCCAATAACCCCGACTCATATAGTTTCAGCAATTTATAAACTTTATTAAGAATTTCTAATTTATTCATTATATTTTTATTCCGTTCTTTACTTCATTAATTATATTTTCTGCTTTTGATTTTGAAATACCAACTGAATCTGCAACTTTTAATATATCAACATTTGTTGGATTTTTACCATTACCTGCAATTGTTGTTGTATGTTCGCCCCCGGGACCATCAGAATAAACCAGGTCATAAACTGGGGAAACAGACCACTTGCCATAATCGTAAATAAAAGAAAAATTCTTGGTATGATCATCACGATTATGCATAAATATATTAAAGCACATCAGACGAAACATCTTTTCAACTTCGCGAATATCGCGCGTCAATAAATGGGTCACTTTTAATAAATCAATGTAATCAACAGTTGGCATTCTGTGGCTGGCATTTAATAATCCACTGGCGGATAATACATGAACTTTTGTGCCGTTTGGTTTTCTATCAAACCTTTGAACACCAAAATATTTATCATTAAATAATTTTGTCTCTGGCATATCCAAACCAGTACGACGTGCCATAACAGAATAATCATATTCTTGTTTACCAATATCCTTTGGGTCAGAACTGCCACGGAATTTTATAATCCAATCAGTATCATTTATTTTAAGTAAAACTTTTGGTCGGGCGCCACCGGATGACCCACCAATGTTTACCAGCTTGTCCAAGTTTTCAGAATACTCGTCATTTAATACTTTTGCACATTCTGCCGCCAGAAAATCCAAATCGGTATTATCTGGTGTATTTGTTAAAATTGTTTCAGGTCTGAATTCCAAAGCACCCATACCAGAATTACCAACAATTGCCAGTCTGTCCAGAACAGAAAGTGTGGCGGGATTAATATCGTTTTTACGCAGCATTCTG
>CAZNTZ010000043.1:0-3193 GCA_964576135.1 uncultured Muribaculaceae bacterium
TTGTTCCATCTGCATCATCATCTGTTGTCATCAATGCAGCTTGTTCCAGAAATTCGGGTAACGTATCATATTTTGCAATTACGTTATTTAATAATTCATCTATGTTTTTAATTCTGTCTGGGGCGTCAATATCCTTAGAATCATGCCACATTTTTAAATATCCAGACTTTTCAAGAACAGTTGTCGCAGCATCAACAGGTCGCATAGCATTCCAGTCAAAGTCAAATACAGATAAAAATTCTGTCGCCGACACCAATTGTTTGCCACGATAAGTCGATTTACGTAATGCATCCATCATAAAATATTTATTTTTGACTGCATCAGCACGCAACAGCCCCAGCGCAGCATCACCAAAACCGCGGCGCGGTTTACCAATAATCCTGAAAAAAGACATATCATCAAATGGGGAAACCAATAAACGTATATATGCGATTACATCCCTGACTTCTTCACGATCATAAAATTTGTTCGCACCAACCAGTTTGTATTTAATTTTCCGACGTGTGAATTCTTCTTCTAATAAACGTGACAGTGAACCGTTTCGAATAAGAACTACATTTTCTGAATAATTGGAATCTCCGATTGCGTCTGCTATTGCAGCGGCTTCGTCAAAATCTGAATCGAATTCGTTGATATTTATCTTGTCACCAAAATTTGATTCTGTGGCTGTTTGTAATTCTTTACCCAGACGACTGCGATTATGTCGAATAAGTGAATTTGCCGCACCAAGTATTGCACCAGTTGATCTATAATTTGTTTCCAGACGAATTATTTTTGCATCAGGATAAGTTTTCTCAAATTCCAAAATATTCTTTATTTCAGCGCCACGCCATGAATAAATCGATTGATCATCATCACCGACACATGCAATGTTTCCATGCCCACCAGCCAGCATTTTTAATAATTGATGTTGTGCATTATTTGTATCTTGGAATTCATCAACCATGATATATTTAAATTGACGTTGGTATCTTTCGAGAACTTCGGGATGCGCAACAAACATTTGCAAAGTTTTCAAAATTATATCGCCAAAATCCACAGCATTTAATCTGGCAAGTTCAGTGTTGTAAGCATAATATATTTTTTCTGCACTTTTGGATATATGATCTTGGGCCAAACCCTTATCTTTGATTGATTGGATTTTTTCAATCCAATCTGACGGGACATCTTTTTTTGTATCCAGACCTAAACCTGTAATTACGTTTTTCAGAACATTTTTTTGATCTTTTTCACCATAAACAATAAAATTGCTTGCAAGACCGGCAGCTGCATAATTGGCACGCAAAATTCTCATACAAATTGAATGAAAAGTTCCAACCCAATCACTATCTTTTGTAAGTGGCTCGTAACTTACAATCCTTATTTTCATTTCGTTCGCGGCCTTGTTCGTGAATGTAAGTGCCAAGACTTCCCAGGGACGTGCAAATTTTTGATTTATAATGTACGCAAAACGTGTTGTCAGAACGCGTGTCTTACCTGTACCAGCACCGGATAAGACCAAAAGTGGCCCTTTGACTGTGGTGACCGCTTCGCGTTGTGCTGAATTTAACCCCGATAAAAAATCATTTTCACTTATCACTTGTCACCTGTCGTCATTTACCGCTATACTCTACACAAAAGGGATGGAAATGACCAGAATAATTTGCTTTGACCTTGAAACAACTGGGTTCGAATACGCCAAGGGAGACCGTGTTATTGAAATCGGCGGCGTAGAAATTATTGACGGTAAATTGAGTGATAAAACTTTCCACGCATACATAAATCCAGATGGTAAAATTATTCCACCATCGGCATATATGGTTCATAAACTATCGAATGAATTTTTGTCCGATAAACCAAAAATGGATTCGGTCGCACCACAGCTGTTGGAATTTTTGGGTGACTCGCAAATTGTCGCACATAATGGTCTGGATTTTGACTTTCCATTTATAAATTACGAATTACGTGCACTTGGTCTGCCAGAAATTTCACGTGAACGTCAAATTGATTCAATAGTTGTAGCAAGACATAAAATTTTTGGACCCAAAGAATATACACTGGATGCACTGGCAAAATGGTTTAACGTTTCATTGGCCGCACGCGCTGATGCACATGGCGCACTTATTGACGCAGAAATTCTGGCCAAGGTTTATATGGAACTCGATCGCACCGAAGACCAGCGCACAACCGAAGATATTATCAAAGATCAACACCAAGCATTCCTTGCAACACCAAAACACAGGGTTAATTTTCCTAATCGCACATTTACACCCTCCGAACAAGAATTAGCAAAACACAATGAATGGTTGGCAAAGGAAATTAAGAATCCACTTTGGCTGCAATAAAAAAACCGCCGATTGGCGGTTTTTTACTTTTAATTTTAATTTATTCTGGAATGACTGATACAGTTTTACGATCGCCATTACCACGTTTGAATGAAACAAGACCAGCTATTTTTGCAAAAATTGTGTGATCTTTACCCATTCCAACATTTTTACCCGGGTGAACGCTTGTACCGCGTTGACGAATAATAATGTTACCTGGGATAACACGTTGACCGCCACCCTTTTTAATACCCAACCGGCGTCCGGCCGAATCGCGTCCATTGGATGATGCCGAACCTGCTTTCTTATGTGCCATTGTTTAACTCCTTAAATTTGCAAATTGCGTCTGCAATTTAACCTTTGATTTCTGTAATCTTTACGACCGACAAATGTTGACGGTGACCACGTGTACGACGATAATTTTGACGGCGTTTTTTCTTAAACACCAAAATTTTATCACCGCGTGTCTGTTCCAGCAATTCACCGATAACCTTTGCACCTGAAACCAATGGGGCGCCCATTTTGTCACCAACCATCAAGACTTCGCCAAATTCGATCTTGCCTTCGCCTTTGATTTTTTCCAGTTTAACAACATCGCCTACTTTAACACGATATTGTTTTCCACCGGATTGAAATATTGCGTATTCGCTCATATTTTACCCCTTATTGTCTAAAAGTTTATGCAATAATGACATTTTTTTACAAAAAGTCAAGAAAATTATATTTTTATTAAAACACACCGCCAACTTCGGTTGTTGAAACAGAGTTTGTACCCTTTCCTCCAACAAAACGCTTTGGGTTTGGTTTTTGCCCAGGCTTGAATGCTTCGTTTATAATTGTTCCTTCTGGATTATCAGATGCGGATTGACCATTTGCACGATTTACGCGCA
>CAZNTZ010000044.1:0-1820 GCA_964576135.1 uncultured Muribaculaceae bacterium
TTCAGCCAACAACAACGGCGAAGCCCTCACGAGCCTAGCGAGTAAACAACAAACAACAAACAATCATAAAACAACCAACTCCCTCGGTTACCTAATCCAAACCCTAACCGGCACAACTCCGCCTAAGTATATTCATGAAGATATTCAACTAGCAAATGCAGAAGCTCAACGCTTAGCCAGAAATTATAATTCAAGCGTTCGAATTCTCGAAATTATTGCTACTATCAAACCAACTACAAAGCAGGTTCCAGTAACTGAAACAATTCAAACTCTCGAATTTCAAGTTAGCGAACGTATGTGCGAACTCCAAAATCCAAACGATGATTTACCATTTTAATTAAAAAACTTAAAATTATGTTCATTACAAAAGCAAAATTTAAAGATGCAATACTTCAAGCACAGCTTGACGCATCAGTAAAAGCCCAATTAGAGGCGCTATCCAACTACAATCGCAAAATTGCTATGTGCACAGCATTTCTCGATCACGACGATAAACATGCGTCATTTGAGCAATACAATGCTGCTGTTATCAAATCTGACGCGTATGAAGATTTTTACAAAGCATACAAATTTAGGATTGATCAATATTTTGAAGCAACTCATTTGATACCATCACCTCGCAGGCTCAGAATATTATTGTATCACTTGGTATTTGTATCAATAGATATTGAAATATTTAAGGTTAATTATTGCTCTAATGCCAACGAAAAATTGAAATATCAAATTATTAAAGTTCTTGATTCTTTTAATTTTAATAAAGATCAAGAAACTCAAAGATGGACTATGAGCTTAAATAATATTCCTCCAATAATTATTGAAAGATGCTATTCCGAGGAAGCTGCTATAAAACAAGCTCGCTTCCTAAACAAAAAGCAACTCGCTATCATGAACTCAAACTTCATTGCATCCTTATTTGCATCTCCAGCGCTACCGCGCGTTTCCTAACGCGTGGTACCAACAGTAAAATAAATTATTTAAACAATTTACATCATGGCAACTTCAAAAATAGAATGGACCGATAAAACATGGAACCCCTTCACAGGATGTTCCCCAATTAGTGAAGGATGTGCAAACTGTTATGCAGCACAATTCGCAAAAAGGTTAGAAGCTAACCCAATAACAGCCGATAAGTACAAAAACGGCTTTACTCCAACATTCCATCCAGAGCTTCTCGACGAACCTGGCAAATGGATAAAACCTCAACGAATTTTCGTTGTATCAATGGGCGACTTATTCCATAAGGATAATTCTTTTATGGATATTCAAGCCGTTTTCGAAACAATGATAAAATACCCACAGCACACTTATTTCGTGCTTACAAAGCGCCCTGAGTTAATGCTAAGGTTTGTAAAATCTAGTTTATTGATGAATCAAATTGGTAAATGCAATATTTATTTAGGTGTTACTGCCGAAAATCAAAAACAAGCCGATTCTCGCATTCCTGTTTTACTTGAAGCAATAGATTATTTAAAATTTTGCAATAATCCATTAAGCTTCAACATCAAATCATTTGTCTCCATTGAGCCGATGATCGGGTTTGTCAATTTATTCAATTATTTACCTGTCGCTATTGGCGATAAACATTTTGAGCATCCAGCAGGTGATCTCGATTGGGTTGTATGTGGAGGCGAATCCGGAGCTAATGCGCGCCCATATCATCCAAACTGGATATACAATTTACGCAATCAGTGCGAAAATTCCAAGGTACCTTTTTTCTTTAAAAGTTTTGGATCATGGTTCACATCATGGCAAAATCTGAGTAAAAAAGAATTCGTATGGAAATTTTATAATTCATACGAACAGTTTAAAAACAAACTTTG